>JAYTDE010000427.1:0-3866 GCA_043736195.1 Burkholderiales bacterium
GCCCGCAAGCTGTTGCTCAAATCGGCGCCTTGCTCTGATGCTGATTATACGGCTATTTACCTCTAAAAAACAACCACTTAAGCACAAGAGGAAGAACCCCGATCAAGGCCAGCGCGACAATCGCGCGCCCACTGAACACATCATCAAGATGATTGATCTGCCCCAGCATGGTGCCGGCGTTGACCCACACAAAGGTATTCGCCAGCATGCCCAGGGTACTGGCCACAACAAACACCCGCAAACGCATGTCGGTCAAGCCCATCACCGGGTTGACCACGAAAAACGGCACGAACACGATCAGGCGCATCATGAACAGATAAAAGGGCCCATCGCGCGCGATGCCGCGGTCGACCATCGCGAAGGCGCGGGCGAAGCGTGCGTGCGCCCAGTCATGCAGCAAATGCCGTGCGATCAGGAACGCGAGGGTGGCGCCGACCACCGCCGAAAAGGTGGCCAATGCGACACCGAGCCACTGTCCGAACAACATGCCGCCGGCCAGCGTGATCAGGCCCACTCCCGGCAAGCACAAGGCCGCGAACAGAACGAAGGTGGCGCAATAAGCCAGCACCATCATCAGCATATTCTGCTGGCAAAACGCCATCAGGTCATCGCGATGGGAACGCAGCCATTCAAGCGTGACCCAGTCCGCGGCCCACACAAATATGCCGGCGCCGACGAGGGCCAGCACCACCAGAGCAATCAGGGTGCGGCGCGGCAATTTAAGGCTATGTGGTGGCGTAGGCGTGCTTGCGCAGCACGTCGAGATCGACCATCTCCAGCACCCGCACATGGGTGGCCTCAAACACCACCGGCGGCGCCACTCCGGCCTCCAGTGCCTCGACCCAGCGCAAGGCACACAGGCACCAGCGATCACCCGGTTTCAGGCCGGCGAAACGATACTCCGGGCGCGGAGTCATCAAGTCGTTGCCGCGCTCGAGGGAAAACTGCAGAAATTCGGCCGTGACGCGGGCACACACCACATGCGTGCCAAGATCATCGGCGCCGGTGCGGCAGCAGCCGTCACGGAAAAATCCGGTCAGCGGGGCGAAGGAACAGGCGAGCAGATCGCCACCGAGTACGTTCTTGTCGGGCATTGGTAACGCCAGGATTCAAAGCTTGCGATTGTAAGCGGGCACACCGGCATGACTTGCCTGCCAGCTCGCGCGGCAAGCGCCCGCAGAAGCCGCCCTGCCGGGCCGCTCAAGCGTCGAACAGGATCACACCGCGCGCGTTCTTGCCGGCCTCCAAGTCGGCAAACGCCTGCGGCGCCTCGTCAATGGTGTAGGTGCGCGTCACCAGTTCGTCGAGCTTGACGCGGCCCGACTTGTACAGGCCCAGGATGCGCGGCGCATCCTCGCGTGGCCGCGCCGAACCAAAGTAGCTGCCGGTGATGGTCTTTTCCTCGAAGGTGATGCTGGCGGTGCGAAAGGTGGTCATATCCTTTGGACGCGCCACGCCGACGACAATCGCCTTGCCGCCCTTGCGCAGCGCCCCATAGGCGGCGGCCACCAGCTCACCCGAACCCACGCACTCGAAGGCATGGTCGGCGCCACCGCCGGTAAGCTTCTTGAGCGTCTTGACGATGTTCTCGTCGCCCTTGGAATTGACGGTATGGGTGGCCCCCATCAGCTTGGCCAGCTCCAGCTTGAAATCGTCGATATCCACCGCGACGATCACCCCGGCACCCGACACTGCCGCCCCCTGGATCGCCGACAGGCCGACCCCGCCGCAGCCGAACACCACCACGATGCTGCCGGGCTCGACGCGCGCGGTATTGGTGGCCGCGCAAAAACCGGTCATCACGCCGCAACCCACCAGCGCCGCCTGCTTCAAGGGCGCATCCTGCGGAATGCGGATGATGCTGCGGGTCGACAAGGTGGCGTATTCGGCCATCACGCCCACGCCTGAAAAAATGTTGAGCGGCGCGCCCGACGCATCGCTGGTGCGCAGATCGCCGGTCGGCAGGGTGTAGAGGGTCTTGGCGCCGACATCGCACAAGGCGGGACGACCCACCGTGCAGTAGTGGCAGACGCCGCACATGGTCACAAACGATGACAACACATGGTCGCCTACGGCGAAATCGGTCACGCCGGGGCCGACCTCGATGATCACGCCCGCGCCTTCATGGCCAAGAATTAACGGCGGCGGGAACGGAATGGTGCCGTTGGTCGCCGACAAATCGCTGTGGCAGACGCCGCATGCCGCCAGCTTGACCATCACCTCGCCGGCGCGCGGCGGCGCCACCTCGATCTGTTCGACCACCACGGGCTTGTTCACTTCACGGCTGATCACGGCTTTGGCGCGCATGCTCGACTCCTCGCAAGACTGGGTTCGCGATTGTGCCAGAAGCTTCCGCGACGCCTGATCAAGTGCGTGCCGATCGCGCACGCTGGAAGGGATGCGCGGCGCCGCTGTTGGCCGATGAGGTGCGCGCTATAGTCGCGCTTCAACCCCATCCCGAGCAGGCGACCATGTCAAGCATCCAGTCCTTGAGCGCGCGTGCGGTCTACGTGCCGATGACGCGACCGCTACACACCTCGACCGGCGCGATCACCCGCGTGCCTCTGGTCCTGATCGATCTGACCACCTCAAGTGGCACGGTCGGCCGCAGCTACCTGTTCTGCATTACACCGCTGGCGCTTACGGCCCAGGTCAACCTGCTGGACGAGATGGCCAGCCTGATCATCGATCGTCCGCTTGTGCCATTCGAGCTCGAACAAATGCTGGAGAAGCGCTTCACGCTGTTGGGAACCACCGGCCTGGTGGGTATGGCGATTTCCGGCATCGACATGGCGGCCTGGGACGCGCTGGCGATCGAAGCCGGCCAGCCCCTGTGCCGGCTGCTCGGCGGCGAACCGCGGCCGGTGCGCGCCTACAACAGCTGTGGCCTGGGCCTGATGGGCGCGGCGGACCTCGCGCGTGAAGCGCTGGAATTGCTGACCGGAGGGTTTAACGCAGTCAAGCTGCGGCTGGGCTATGCAAGCCTCGAAGAAGATGTGGCCGCGGTACGCGCGGTGCAAGCCGCACTTCCCGCCGGCGTGCAGTTGATGACCGACTACAACCAGGCGCTCGATGTGGCCGAGGCGATTCGCCGCGGTCACGCGCTCGAAGAGTTTGGCTTGGCCTGGATCGAGGAACCGGTGCCAGCCTCCGACCACGTGGGCAATGCGCGGGTGGCTTCCGCCCTGAAAACCCCGGTGCAGATTGGCGAGAATTTCTGGGGCCCGCGCGACATGGCCCGGGCCATTGCCGCACAGGCCAGCGACTACGTGATGCCGGATGCGGAACGCATCGGCGGCGTCTCGGGCTGGATGCGCGCCGCCGCCCTGGCGCAGGCGGCGGGACTGCCAATGTCGTCCCATTTGTTTCCGGAAGTCAGTGCGCACCTGATGTGCGTGACCGCTACCGCCCATTGGCTGGAGTATGTCGACTGGGCCAATCCGGTGCTGAGAACTCCGCTGGAGATCCGTGACGGGCATGCGGTGCTGCGCGACGTGCCGGGGTGCGGTATTGAGTGGAACGAGGCAGCGGTTGCGAAGTACACGTACCCCTGAGATGCACGCAGAGGTCAGGCCGATAGGAATTCCATTGCGAGAATCCCTGCTCTTTCCTGTTGTCGCTGCTTAGAGCGGAATGGCAAGCAGTGTGTCGATGCGGCGGCTGTCGAGCAGCACCAGCTTGTCCTCGAACAGCGGCGTGTCGCCCAGGCGGATGCGGTCGAGGTAGCGCCCGGTGGCAAAAAGCAGGGTGGCACCGTCGTGCATGATGCGCGCCACATGGAAGTTCGACACCGCCTCGATGAGACCGTTTTCCAGCCGCGTGACAAGGGTGGAAGACACCAGGTGCCGGTAAGCCTGCGCCTCGTA
>JAYTDE010000428.1:0-3325 GCA_043736195.1 Burkholderiales bacterium
GCTGCCATCGCCGACTTTCTGTCGGCGGCAGTGATCGGTGCGCCGGAGACGGTGCTTGAAGGCTTCATGCAACTGGCGCGCGCCACCGCCGCCGATGAATTCATGCTGGTGTCGGATGTGTTCGATCCGGCTTTGCGGCTGCGTTCGATCGGCATTGCTGCCGAGGTGATCAAGAGCTGTGCGGCCGGCATGCAGCCGAAGGTAGAACGCCCGCTCGCGGCCGATGTTGGTGTGTGATCGCGCGGGCTTGCCGTCGAGGGTGCGGCGGGCGCAGCCGTGCATCTTCCACCGTAAAGAAAAAACCCCGCCGAGGCGGGGTTTTTTTGTGGCACAGAAAAACTCAGGATTTCCTGCGACGGTAAAGTCCGAGTCCAGCAATGCCGAGACCGAGTAGGGCCAGCGAGCCGGGCTCGGGTACGGGATTGAATTGAGCGCATCCGGGCTGCGTTGGATTGAGCACGCAAACGTCGACAGCAGTACCCTGAACGCCGACGGTAAAGCCGTTCCAGAACTCGTTGGTCAAGCTGCTCCAGGACAGCGTGTCAAAAGTATCCAGGAAACGGATAGTCCCATGCGGTTCGCTGCCAATCGTTGAGTTCGTTGAGTTGAGCCGATATTCAAAGTTACCGCCGCCAAGATCCACAACGACCTTGATGACGTTGCCGCATCCCCAATAGCCGCAACCGGCGCCATTCAAGCCCGTTTGACTCAGGATTTCAAAGTCGTGGTTGAACCCATACCCGTTGCCATTGAGGCTGACAAACGCGAATACCGGATTCGCGATCGCCTGCGAGAACTGGAGGGTCTGCGACCCGCTTTGACTTAGTGCGACGATATCGGTACCTGTCGGCCGGTTGTCGACGGCTGCGCTTGTATACGGTGAAGCACCGGCGCCGTTGGTGATGTAGTAATCGGCGCCTCCACTGGGCTGGTAAAAGCCGATGCCATTGGGATTGGTGTAGGTCACCCCCACAGAACCGCTGCCGGTGGTGATTGTGCCCTGGGCTTGAAAGCCGGGTCCGCCATCCAAATCGCCTCCGGTCCAGTCGGTCCAGAAGTAGGGAACAGCGTTTGCCCCGGCGCTGGCGAGCACCAAGCATATCGCCGTGGCGGTGCGCGAAGCAGTACGAACGAGTTGGTTGAACATGTGAACCTTACCTTTCTTCACTAAAAAGACCAGAAGTTTGCCTGGCCAGGCTGTCACAAACCAGACATACCGCAATCGTATGTGACTAACAATCTTATGCAAGACCAATGCCAAATTTGGAAAAAACGATTGATGAGGGCATACGCAATTGATTCAAAACACCTTTTTGAATTGTCAATCAATGTGCAGGAAGATTGGCTCGATGATGTGTAAAAAATCCCGACGCTTGCTGTGCTGCGATTCGAATATCTGAAGCGCACCGGGTTCAATAAAGGCGCGTCGGAGAAACGCGGGCCATGATGAGCCTATCGCGCAGTTGACGACATAAGGCCCCGAGGTTTCTCGAGGCCTGTTGGCTTGAGCCAGCGCTGCGCGCGCGGCCGCTCCCCGCGCTAACAGGCGGGATGCGCACAGGCGATCACTTCCCCTACGCCACCTTCCTAACCTCAGCCCGCAACGCCTCCAGCACCTGCTTGCCATCCACCCCCTTTTTCGAAGCCTCCACTGCCCACGCATCCACCACCACAACGGTAGCCTTGCGGATATGCTCGACCAGGGCCGCATCGGCGGTGCGAATTTCAACATTGGCCGCGCGCAGCGCCTCGACCCCGCGCTTGTCGGAATCGTCAAACGAGCGGCCGGCCATGCGGCCTAAAGTGGACCCCGCAGCGTGCCTAGCCGTCTTGACGCGGGCGCTTTCTCACGAGGCAAGCCGCGCAAGATTTCCCGCGACAACCCGGTCGATCCGCTTGAGCGTGACCTTGCGGATCGGCAGGTCGGCGCCAAGCGCGATCAGGCGCGGCGCCACCTCCAGCATGTCATCGATGGTTCGCTTGGCTGTGGCGAGCGGGATGCCACCCTGGCGCGCGGCGTCAAGCAGGTCGGCACGCGACGGTGCATGCGTCTCGCCTGCGTAGGCCAATTGGTGCTGCCCACCCGGGCCGGCGTTGAACGTCAGATCGTAGGCGGGGCTTAGGCGCCATTGACGGTCTGCGCCCAGTCGATACGAGAAATTCTTGACATGGTCATCGCGATTGTTGAACAGCAGGTTGAAGGCACACCGCGCGTAAGCACGGCGGACCTCACGTTCATCGTTCGACAATAGCCGGGTGAGTTTAAGGAAGTCGATCACATCGATACTTGGAACGCGGTAGTCAGCATGCAGCGCGCCGCCCACCGTATGCAGCGGCACGCGCAAACCGGCTTCGCGATCGAAGCGGCGTACGCCGAAGGCAGCGCGGCCGCGGCCGAGCGGCACATGAGTGGAATCGGGCATTTCGAGCGCACATGCGCGAGCCAGGCGGGCATATAGCTCCTCGACCGCGCAGGCCTCGGCATGTTCGCCGCGTGCGGGGAACTTGAAAAGCCAGGGGGCGGTGCCGGATGGTGCTTCGCCGCCGACGGACATATGCCCGCTGGCGGCGTCATAGAACACCAGCGCTTTCGGGTGCGCACCGTGCGGCGAGCCGCCGATCAGAAGCAATTCGCGCAACACGTCCGCACCAGCACCGGCGGCCAGTCGCTCAACTTTGCGCGCCAGCTCAAGCAGGGATACCGCGCCGGCGTCGAGTCGGTCGGCTGCGGCGGGCTCGAATGCCAGGGCGCCGATAGCTCGGTCCGCCACGCAGGCAAGGCGTTCAAGCGCTGAAACCGTTGCCGGGTCGCGCCCCATCTTGCGCAATGCGCGGTCCATCAGCATCAGGCCCCAGCCGTCGGGCAGCGCATCGGCGATAAGTCCTGGGAGTGCATGGAAAAAGCGTGGGCCGTCGGGGTAGGCGCGTTCACGCAGAGGCAGGTGCAAAGGCGAGAGTTGCAAGCCCTCGCGCAAGGCACGTGGCGAATACTCGAATAGCCGTTGGCGCCCGTTGTCGGCCAGCGTGCCCAGGGGCCAGCGCTCACCCCAGCCGCGATAGATCACCTGTAGTGTTTTCACCGTCCAGGCGTGGCCGATGGCCTTGTGCGTCGTGCCCGCTTTCGTGAGGCGGCGCCCGCTTCCCGCTCCATTTGCGCAATCGATGCGACCTGCGGCACCAGCAATTGCTCGAAATCGCTTGCCGCTCCCAGTACAAACGCGACCCGGACAAAGGTGGAAAGCGTCGTCTGACCGCCGGATTCAAGCTTGCGCACCGCACCGGGCGAGATGCCGGCACGTGCCGCGATTTCTGCCTGGGTCAGGTT
>JAYTDE010000429.1:0-5382 GCA_043736195.1 Burkholderiales bacterium
TGATTGGCCGCCCGACCAGGCCCACGCTTGGCATGTCGGTCCTGCCGCCGAGCGCGAGAGTGACGTTGTTGCCCAGTCCGGCGGCGATCATCTTGCGCACCGCCTCGGGGTCGCGGATCGGCGCGATCGCGACATCGTCGAGCCCTTGCTTCAACACCTCTTCGACCACCGTCATCACATCCTGGGTGCCACCGGAACCGCAGTTGTCGCAATGGTCGATCAACAGCACCGGGCCGGTCGGGTTGTCGCGCCCCAGCGTGTGCGCGCGCGCAACATCGTCGGTGAGCTTGGTGGGCAGGTAGGCGTACTCAGCGGCGCGGACGCTGGCGATGCGCAGCATGGCGTCGCACACTGCCTGAGCAGCGGCTTCGCCGCCGGGTTTGGCGGCGTCCCCCACGACCACCACTGAAAGCGCGGTGTACGGGGTATCGGCATGCGCAAACGCGGGCAAAAGGGTGGCGGCCAGCACATCGCCGCGACGCTCGGCGGCGCGCGCCAACGCGAGGATCGCGCCCGAGGGGCCGTCTTCAGGCGCGTGGCGCATGATCGAAGGGACGATGGGCAGACGACCCCACTTCATCACCGGCCGTACCCGCCCCTTCATCGCATCGATCAAGATTTCGCCAGCCTGGCGCCCGGCTTCATACATGTCCACGTGCGGGTAAGTCTTGTAGCCCGTGATCACCGTGGCCATCGCTACTGTTTGTGGCGACAGGTTGGTGTGATAGTCGAAGGTCACCGCAATCGGCGTGGTCGGTGCGATGGCACGTACACGGCGCAGGATCTCGCCTTCGGCATCGTCGCAATCCTCGATGACCATGGCACCGTGCAGGTCGAGAAAAATGGCATCGCAGCCCGCGCGCACCGCTGCCTCGAGCGGCCGCACGAGTTGTTCGAAGGTGGCACGACCGCAGGCCGCCGAGGGCCAGGATTCGGCCGCCACCGGGGTCACGATGTCGGCACCCTCGCGCAGCCCGATGTCGATGAAGGCCGCCATCGGCGTGGCCGAGCTTTCGAAGGCTAAGCGCGCGTCACGGCCGAACGCCGGTCCGTGACCGTGGCCGAAGCGCGCGAGCGGTGTTTCGATCGGCGAAAATGTGTTGGTTTCGTGCTTGATCAAGGCGATAACAAAGCGCTGCGGCATGGCTTTCTCCTCAGGCGAACATGGGCCCGAGCGGGCGCAGGCGCAGGCCGCGGCGCAGTTTTTTCCAGGCGAATTCCGCAGGGTCGGCCAGAGCCGGACCCGGTGCCTTCACCACCAGCACCTCGCGTGCGATCGGCTGGAAGTCGGCGCGGAAATGCACCGAGCTCTTGACCGCGATAACGCGCTGCATTTTCGGTTCGATGCCGACATGGCGAAACATTTCCTGATCGGCGGTCTGGCATTTGGTGGCGGCAAGCACGACGCGCACGCCCGGCGCGTCAACGCTGCGCAATGCCGCCATCGGCCCCATGTGCAGCTTGAAGTTGCGGTAAAACGGCCCGGACCCGGTGAAGTTGCCGTCGCCCAAGGCCTCGACCTTGAAACGTGACCGCACCGGTTCCATACCGGCAATGCCGGAAATCGCGCCCAGCGAGAACAAGGCCGTATTGCCCAGGCCAAGCTGGTGGGCGAACCTGGCGGCTGGCGGATCGATCAGCATGCCCAGCACCGCGTCCGCCGGGCGTATCGCCAGCATGGCCGCCAGCAGTCCGGTGCTGTCGCCATTGCCGCCGGCGCCCGGGTTGTCCTGGGTGTCGGCCAACACGGTCGGCAGGCCGACCGTGCCGGTTTGCATCGCACGGCGAATCGCCGCATCGGGCTCGAACAGCTCGAGTGCGAAGTCTTTCTCGGCATCCACGATGGCGCCGCCCAACGCGAGCATGGCAGCGTCGAGTGCCGCGTGGTCAGGCCCGTAGCCGCAGATCGACATGCCACATTCGGCGAAATCGGCCATCGGAAAGCCGGGCGCGAATGAAAGCGTCACGCCGTGCCTGCGATCCAGCGTTTCGATCAGTGAGTACAGGCTTTTGCAGGGTTCGATGAAACTGCATTGCGACGGAATGCCGGTCAGGTAGTCGAAGGTTTGGAACGCCTTTGCCGGCCTTCGCCCGCTGGCCAGCATATGGTTCAACAGGGTGGCCGCGCGGGCCCCGGTTTCCGCCATGTCCACATGCGGGTAGGTGCGGTAAATGGCCATTGCATCGGCCAGTGCCACCATCTGGCGCGTTACATTGGCATGCAGGTCAAGGCTGACCGCGATCGGCGCGCGCGGTCCGATCAGGGCGCGCACCCGGCGCAGCAGTTCGCCTTCGCCGTCGTCGAATTGCTCGGACACCATCGCGCCGTGCAGGTCGAGATAGACGCCATCTACCGGCAAGGCGGCCTTGAGACGCTCGATCATTTCACCAGCGATACGCTCGAAGGCGTCTGCCGTCACCCGGTCCGACGGCGAGGCCGCGGCCCATACCAGGCCCACGGTCTGGTGACCGGCCGCGTGCAGAGCGTCCAGTGCACCGGCGGCCGGAATGTTGGCGCCAGCAACCGCGCGCGTGATTTCCGGGCCAAAACAGATGCCCGGCCAGCCGCCTCCCGACTCGAATGCCGCGTAGTCCGCCGCACTGGGGGCGAAGGTGTTGGTTTCGTGTTGAAAGCCGCCTACAGCGATGCGCGCCATGCCGGGATCCCGCAGGTCAGGGTTTGAGGAAAGCCTTGAGGCGCGCGACCACTTCGCGCAATGCCGGAATGCCGATGGTGTAGGTCAGCCGCACGTATTTGTGCGCAGCGTTGTCGCCGAAGTCGCGCCCCGGCGTGATCGCCACGCCGGCGCCGTGCAAGACCTGCGAGCAGAAGGCGAAACTGTCGGTCGAGAACTTCGAGACATCGGCATAAACGTAGAACGCGCCCTCAGGCATGCCGTGGATCACGAAACCCAGTTCCCGCAGTGCCGGAACGAGATAGTCGCGCCGCGCCGCGAACTCGGCGCGCCTGGCCGCGTAGATTGCCAGGCTGTCAGGCGCGAAACATGCGAGCGCCGCATGCTGGGCGATGGTGGGCGGGCAGATGAACAGGTTCTGCGCCAGCTTCTCCACCTGTTTCATGTGGCTCGTTGGAGCAACCAGCCAGCCCAGGCGCCAGCCGGTCATATTGAAGTATTTGGAGAAACTGTTGATCACGAACACATCGTCGCCCAGCTCCAGCGCGGTGCGCTCCTCGATAAAGCGGCCCGTGCCGTCACGCTCGTAGGTGAGTCCGTGATAGATCTCGTCGACGACCAGCGCACCACCATGTGCGCGCACGATGCGATGGATCTCGCGCAGAGCGGCGGCTGGTACGGTGGTGCCGGTCGGGTTCGACGGGGAGGCCAGCATGACGCCGCGGGTACGCGGACCCCAATGGCGCTCGACCAAGTCGGGTGTCAACTGATAGTTGTCGGCGGCGCCGCAGGGAATCAGGCGCGTGCTGCCGCCGAAGAGCGAGACAAAACGCCGGTTGCACGGGTAAGTGGGGTCCGGCATCAGCCACTCGTCGCCCGGGTTCACCAGGGTGCCGAACAGGATCAACATCGCACCCGAGGCGCCGGCTGTGACTGCCACCCGGTCCGGGGGCAGATCAAAATCGTGGCGCGTGGCGTAGAACCCGGCGATCGCCGCACGCAAGGGCTCGATGCCCAGGGCGACGGTGTAGTGGGTATCCCCGCGCTGCATGGCCGCCGCCGCCACTGCCTGCACCGCGTCGGGGGCGGTGAAATCCGGTTCGCCGACGCATAGATAGATGATCGAGCGCCCGGCGCGTTCCAGCGTGCTGGCCTCGCGCATGATCTCCATCGCGTAGAACGATTCAATCCCCGCCATGCGGGCGGCGACGGCAATTGACGGCGCGGCGGGAGCTTCTACATCCATGGCAGCCAAGCGCGATGTGTAAAGCCATGATTCTAGCCGGTGGGGCCGCGCTGCTTCACTGCCGTTCCACCAGGCGTGATGCAACCGGGGTAGACTTCACGCCCGGATTTCAGACGGCCGCGCCTTGTGCTGCAAGACTGACAGCCATCAAACGAAATCGGCAACCCCGTTCAAAGAACGCAGCGAGAAAATGGCATGAGCAACGAAACCGACGAGCAGCTCAAAAAAGCGGCACTTGACTACCACCGCTACCCAAAGCCCGGCAAGATTTCGGTCACCCCGATCAAGCAGCTGGTCAACCAGCGTGATCTGGCATTGGCCTACACGCCGGGCGTGGCCTTCGCCTGCACCGAAATCCAGAATGATCCGACCCAGGCGCGCAACCTTACCGCACGCGGCAACCTGGTCGGCGTGATCACCAATGGCACCGCGGTGCTGGGCCTGGGCAACATCGGGCCCTTGGCGGCCAAGCCGGTGATGGAGGGCAAGGCGGTGCTGTTCAAGAAGTTCGCCGGCATCGACGTTTTCGACATCGAGATCAACGAACGCGACCCCGACAAGCTGGTCGACATCATCGCCGCGCTCGAACCCACGTTCGGCGGCATCAACCTGGAAGACATCAAGGCGCCGGAGTGTTTTTACGTCGAAAGGAAACTGCGCGAGCGCATGAAGATCCCGGTGTTCCATGATGACCAGCACGGCACGGCGATCATTGTCGGTGCGGCGATCACCAACGGCCTGAAAGTGGTTGGCAAGGACATAGCCTCGGTCAAGCTGGTGGCTTCCGGTGCCGGTGCCGCGGCGCTCTCTTGTCTCGACCTGCTGGTGAAGCTCGGCTTGCCGATGGCCAACATCATCGTCACCGATATCGCCGGCGTGGTCTATACCGGGCGCTGCGAAGAGATGGATGACAACAAGGCGCGCTATGCCAAGGACATTCCGGCGCGCACGCTTGCCGAAGTGATCGCCGGCGCCGACATTTTTCTGGGTCTTTCCGCCGGCGGTGTGCTCAAGGACGAGATGGTGAAGAAGATGGCGCCGCGCCCGCTGATCCTGGCGCTGGCCAACCCGACGCCCGAGATCATGCCTTCTGAAGTGCATGCGGTGCGCGACGATGCGGTGATGTGCACCGGGCGCAGCGACTTTCCCAATCAGGTCAACAACGTACTGTGCTTTCCGTTCATCTTTCGCGGCGCGCTCGACGTTGGCGCCACCAGCATCACCGCCACGATGGAAATCGCGGCGGTGAACGCCATAGCCGAGTTGGCGCAGGCCGAGCAAAGCGAAATCGTGGCGCTCGCCTATGGCGCCAGCGACCTCTCGTTCGGGCCGGAATACCTGATACCGCGCCCGTTCGATCCGCGACTGATCGCCAAGGTGTCGCCGGCGGTCGCCAGGGCGGCGATGGAGTCCGGCGTGGCCACCAGTCCGATCGCCGATTTCGATGCATATCGGGCGCAGCTCGAACAGTTCGTGTACCAATCCGGGTTGTTGATGAAG
>JAYTDE010000430.1:0-2480 GCA_043736195.1 Burkholderiales bacterium
CGTGAACAGTCCGGTGTTATGTCCGTCATCGAACACCAAGCGCACTGCGTAATTGCCAACCGGCTCGATGTCGTTGATGTTGACGTCTTCCTTGCCGAGCTGCAGCGTACCTTGGCCCGGCCCATGCCCGCGCACTTCGGCGGAGGGCGAATAGACCCGCAGGTATTCGCACGGCAGCCGGTAGCTGGCGTCGTCGTCAAAGCTAACTTCGAGCACGCGCGAGGCTTGATGCAGCAGAAGATTGGTCGGCTGATAGTTCGCCATCGGACGTTTCCCTAAAACGGAATGTTAAAAATGGTGGCACTTCCACCACGCCTTAGCAGGCTGCTAAAGAATATACCTGGCCCAGTCTTCATCCTTGACCAGCTCTCCAAGGTGCAGGTCAACATAGGCCGCATCAATCGAAACTTCGCACTGCAAGCCTTCCGGGGCGGAGAAGGACAAGGACTCGAGCAGACGCTCGATCACGGTGTGGAGGCGTCGCGCTCCGATATTCTCAGTGCGTTCATTGACATGATGCGCAATCTCGGCGATTCGGCGCACGCCGTCAGCGTTGAACGTAAGGGCAATTCCTTCGGTAGCCAGCAAGGCCTGGTACTGCTCGGTCAACGACGCCTTGGGTTCGGTCAGAATGCGAATGAAATCGTCCACGCCAAGGGATTTCAATTCGACGCGATTCGGCAAGCGTCCTTGGAGTTCCGGGATCAGGTCCGAAGGCTTCGCGAGATGAAACGCGCCGGAGGCAATGAACAAGACATGATCGGTGCGCACGATACCGTACTTGGTCGTCACTGCGCAGCCTTCTATCAGCGGCAGCAGATCGCGCTGCACGCCCTCGCGTGAGACGTCAGCGCCGCTAACTTCCGCGCGGCGCGCAATCTTGTCGATCTCATCCAGAAACACAATGCCGTTTTGTTCCACGTTCTCGATCGCCCGACTGCGGATATCCTCTTCATTGACCAATTTGCCAGCCTCTTCCTCGGTCAAGAGGCGCAGCGCATTGGCAATCTTCACACGCCGTGATCGCTTGCGGCCCGCGCCGAGGTTCTGAAACATGCTCTGCAACTGACTGGTCATCTCCTCCATCCCTGGCGGCGCCATGATCTCGACACCCATCTGACTTTGCGCCACTTCGATCTCTATTTCCTTGTCGCTGAGCTTGCCTTCGCGCAGCATCTTGCGAAAGCGCTGGCGCGTGGTCGACTCATCTTCTTCAGGCGTGGTTCCACCGGATGCGCGCGGGGGCGGCAACAGCACATCGAGTACCCGCTCTTCGGCGAGGTCTTCGGCTTTTGCCCTAACCTGATCCATCGCCTCAGTGCGGGTCATGTTGAGCGCAACTTCGACGAGATCGCGGATGATTGACTCGACGTCCCGGCCGACATAGCCAACTTCGGTAAATTTGGTGGCCTCAATCTTGATGAACGGGGCGTCTGCGAGCCTGGCGAGGCGGCGCGCAATTTCCGTTTTGCCGACCCCAGTCGGCCCAATCATCAAAATATTCTTCGGCGTGATTTCGTTGCGCAGTTCGGGGGATACGCGCATCCGGCGCCAGCGATTGCGCAGCGCGATCGCGACAGCGCGCTTCGCCGCATCCTGACCGACGATATGTCGGTCGAGCTGTTCGACAATCTGTTGTGGCGTGAGCGCCATCACGGAATCAGGGTGCGGTTGCACTTCAAAACCTCAGTTCTTCAACCACGTGGTTGGAGTTGGTATAGACACAGATATCGGCCGCGATCGCCAAGCCTTTGCGCACGATCGTCGCAGCATCGAGTTCAGTATTCTCGACCAGCGCGCGCGCCGCAGCCTTCGCAAAGGAGCCGCCGGACCCAATCGCCATAACCGCGTCGTCTGGTTCGATCACATCTCCGGTGCCGGAAATAATGAGCGAGTTCTCGGCATCAGCGACCACCAGCAGGGCTTCGAGTCGACGCAGCATGCGATCCGTGCGCCAGTCCTTCGCAAGTTCGACCGCCGACCTGACCAGGTTGCCTTGGTGTTTGTCGAGCTTGGCTTCGAAACGTTCGAACAAGGTGAATGCATCAGCGGTACCGCCGGCGAAACCGGCCAGTACGCGCTCGTGATACAGGCGGCGCACTTTGCGCGCGTTGCCTTTCAAGATTTGATCGCCCATCGACACCTGGCCATCCCCACCGATCACGACGTGCCCAGGCCGCCGGACGGAAAGAATCGTGGTCGCGTGAAAAGTGCTCATTGATTTCGGATGTCGTGACGGGATTGGCGATTGTACATCAGCGCCGCGCTGCCTTGCTGCCGTCGAAATTGAAGTGAGGCCGGCGGCGCTCAGGAGCGGCGGCGCGCGCGTGGATGGGCCTGATCGTAGACCTTGGCCAGGTGCTGAAAATCGAGATGGGTATAGACCTGAGTGGTGCGGATGTTGCTGTGACCGAGCAATTCCTGTACCGCGCGGAGATCACCCGACGACTCCAGGAGATGACTGGCAAACGAGTGCCGCA
>JAYTDE010000431.1:0-2576 GCA_043736195.1 Burkholderiales bacterium
AGCACCATGCCCGCCGTGCAGTAGCCGCACTGGAAGGCACTGCGCGCAACGAAGGCCTGCTGGATCGCATGCAGGCGAGCGTCGCTTGCCAGCCCTTCGATGGAAAGCACCTCGCGGCCCTGCACCTGGAAAGCGAAAGTGGAGCAACTGGCCACCGGCTCGCCATCGATCAGGGTGACGCAGGCGCCACAGACGCCGCGTGAACAGCCCAGCTTGGTGCCGGTAAGAGCAAGGTCGTCATGCAACAGGTCGGCCAGGGTACGCGCCACCGGCACGGTGCATTCCGTGGCGCGACCGTTGAGGGTGAACCGCAACACCACTTCCGTGACGGCATTGGGGGCATCAGCCATGGGCGGCTCCTGCGAGTTGGCGCGACAACAGGGCGGCGCCTGCGGCCACGGCATAGGAATGGGTGACCACCGGGTCGGCGAAGGTTGCCGGCAACTGACTGAATGCATCGCGCGCGATGTCGCGCGCAGACGCTGCAACCTGCGCCAGATCGGCGGCCGGCAGCGCCAGTTCCAGCAGCGCCGGTTGCAGGTACTCGGTGGCCACCGCGCAGCGCAGGCGCATGCCGTCAGGGGCACGGACGAGGCTTACGGCCAGCGTGATCAGCGGGCGCATCGAGCGTTCATAGCTGTACCAGAGCAGATCGGCGGTGTCGATGCGGATCCTGGTGAGCAGAGAGCGCGGCGGCGCGCGCCCGGCCCGAAGATCCGGCAGCGTCAGGCTTTGGGTGCCGGCGGTACTGGTGAACACAAGCGCAACCTGCAGCGCGGCCAGCAGTACCGGCCCTTCATAGCGGGCGCGCCGCGCCATCAGGTTGCCGCCGAGGGTGGCGGTGAAGCGGATGCGCGGATTGGCAATGCGCACCCAGGCCTGCGCAAACCCCGGCACGTGCGCCAGCACCGCGCCATGCGTGCAGCCAATGCCATGGGTGACACCGGCACCGATGTCGAGCAGGTGTGAATCCGCTTCAATGCCGCGCAATTCCTGCACCCGCGCCAGATCCACGATCTCGCGCGGACCGAGGCCTTCGTTAAAGCACGCAACCAGGTCGGTGCCGCCTGCCAGCAGCACCGGATTTTCCGCCGCAGCGAGCGCCGCGAGTGTCTCGGCCACGCTGCGCGGCTGGTAGAGTTTGAAAGGCGCCAGGCTGCGCGCCGAAGTCGCCACCAGTCCGGCGGAAGGAATCAAGTGCATGCTTCTCTCTCCATGAAACCGCGCGACCGCGCATGCGCGCAATTCAATGCGCAGGCACGCCGGGGCCGGCAGAGCCGGCGTTTACGCCGGTGTCAGCGCAACCTGGGTCCTGGCCTGATCGGCCGCCCGCTTTTCCAGCATGCGCCGCACCCGCGCCAGTCCCATGTCGTGCTCGTACAGGAACTCCTGGTCGCGCGCATTGCGCGGCATGCTTTCCAGCACCAGACGGTCTTGTTCCAACACATCCCAATGCAGGCCTTCAAGCCGGTTGCGGTAGAGGAAACGCCACACATTGCACTGCCAGCCGCGCACCTTGCGGGTGCGCCAGAAATACACCTGGCAATGATCGGCGTCGACCGGGGTGGCGAAACCGATGATGCCGAAGCTGCCGCCCGGGCCGTATTTTTTCTGGTACGGAATGGTCAGGCGCAGCCACATGCAGCCGGTTTCGCCCAATTCGACCCAGTCGAAATTGACGTCGCGCTGGCCGACCTTTTCGAACACCAGTCCGACCGGCGTCTTGCGCACCTTCAATTCGGAACGCTTGTCGCCATCGGCCATCGAGTGCGAAGCCGCGTGCAGATAGGCGCCGTGCATCGGGTCCATCACGTTGTCGATCGCATAGCGATAGCTGGTGTTCCAGTTCGACATGCACAGGAAATGCGAATACTCGTCCGACACCAGTTCCTCGGGCAGATCGAGCGCTGGCGCCGCCGCGGCTGGATCAATGCCAAACCACAGGAACACCGCGCCGGCGCGCTCTTCCACCGGATAACTCTTGACGCAACTCTTGCCCTCCAGCGGGCAATTGGCCGAGGCTGGCACTTCCTTGACCGTGCCGCTGCCGTCGATCTGGATGCCGTGATACCAGCAGGCTACGCGTTCGCCCAGGTTCCAGCCCAGCGACAGGCGTGCGCCGCGATGCGGGCAACGATCTTCCAGCGCATGTACCTTGCCCGCGCCGTCGCGCCACAGCACGATGGATTCGCCCAGGCGGGTGATGCCGACTGGCGCGTTGCGCACCTGCCACGAAGGTGCGACCGGGTACCAGAGGTCGCGGATGCCGGTGGCCAGAATCTGCTGCGCGGCCGTTGCGACCGGGTCTTGCTGTAGGGTGGTTTGCATGTTGTGTCTCCGCTTTCTGTCAGGCGCCCAGGCGCGCCATCTCGGCCTCGAACGAGGTCGTGGTCCATTGCCCGCCTTCGGCGGTACGAAATGCCTGCGCATTGAGGCCGGCCACCACCTCATCGATGGTGACCGCACCGTCGGCGAACACCTTTTCGAGCACATCGCCCAATGCATTCTCGTAGGCGCTGGGCTCGGCCGCACGGTTTTGCCAGATGATGTTGGGCTGTTGACCAGGTACTTCGATC
>JAYTDE010000432.1:0-1935 GCA_043736195.1 Burkholderiales bacterium
TCGAACTCGTACACCGCGGCCTCGATGCGCGCCGGGCTCATGGCAGCACTTGCGAAAGGCCGCAGCGCCGCGCGTGCCTCGCCATACAAGCCAAGTTGCATCAACTGGCGCGCCAGCATCAGGCGCAGGCGCGGCGAATCCGGCTCGGCCGCGAGAAAAGCCTTGAGATATTCGACAGTCAGGAGATCGCTGCGATTGGTGCGGCCCAGCTGGTCCTCCAGACCCTTTTGCGGAAAGATCAAAAAAAGGCCGAGCATCACCATGAGGCCGAAGCCCCCGATCGCCCCTAGAGTGAAAAGGCTCAGGCGTTCATTGGATGCATCGAACGCGTACCACTTGTTGGTGCGGTGCGCGCCCGAGGCTGGCCGGGTCGGCGTCATAGCGTTGCAGTGAAATGCCGGCCGCGGCCGGCGACTTTTCGGCCGGCCGCGCGGGCTTGCCGTTGATGGTGACGCTGCAGCGTTCGGCCTGCGCGAGACGGAACACCGGTGGCACGTGGGTACTGAGCGTGAAGCCGAACGAGCCGGCCTCACGCGTGAGCGCGGAAATCCCGCCATTGGCGTCAGCCAGGTAGGGCTGCGCCGTGCCGGCAGGTGCGGCAAACGACAGGCGCGCCTCGGCGGCGGCAAGCGTGACATAGCGCGCGTTCGGACCATCGGCGAAACCGACAACACCGCCGCTCTTCTGCAGGTTCGGCAAGGGCGCCTGTGCCGAGGTGCGCAGGGTGCGCAGGGCGCCGTCACCGCGCACGATCAGGTCTCCGGACGGCAGGTCGCGCGCCATGACCATGTGTTCAAAATCGAGCACCTTGCGGATGTACTCGGACGCGTACACCGGCGCCACCGGCTGCGCCAGCGCGTACTGATACACCTTCTTGAGCGCATTCAACGAAGCCGCTTTGCTGGCCGCATAGGTATGGTAATAAATGTTGATCGGCTTGAAGCGGTGCGGCGTTTCAGTCAACTCGAAGGTTTCGATCACCCGTTCGAAGCCGTAGAACGGGCCGGTCCAGTTGTTGGTGTAGACGTTCTCGTTCTGGTTGGGGGCGTACACCTGGTAGTAGCCGCGTTTACGAATGCCCTGGGAGGCGATCAGGCTCCAGGTCGGCGCCGAGCGCGTGATCAACGTGTCGCCACCGTTCATGTTCAGAACGCCGGCCTCATAGGATGCGCGCAAGGCCTCGGGGGTGGGCATACAGTCGCCAGTCCAGAGAAAGACCGCGGTGCGCTTGCCGGCCGGCAGCAAGCTGCGGTTGATGTAATCGATCGAGCCCGACACCTCGCGCTTGAGATCGAATCGATAGCCGGGAATGTCGAGATTCAAGGGCGCGTCGCCCGCCGCTGGCGCAGCGTCGGCACGGCTCCAGATGAAGGGGTGGGAGTAGGAGTGGCTGGCCACTTCCACACTGGGTAGAGCGAATATGCGCCGCGCAATCGCCTCCAGCGCCGGCGCTTGCGCCTTGTACAGGCCATCGGCGGCGATTTCTCCCTGGATCACCGATACCGTGGTCGGCACGCGATAGCGTTCCAGGAGTTCCCTGGCCATCACCTCGGACGCATAGGGTGAGCCGGGAAACTCGGCGCGCGATGCCCAGCCATCGCCATCGATATGTACCAGCAGCATGCGCCGTCCCGCTTCGGTGGTGACATCCGGAACGGGAATATCCTCGTGTGCCAGGGCCGCGCGCAGAAACGAAAGGGGATTGACCACCCAGCGCTGTTGATCGAGCGCGTTGATGCCGACCAATGCGAATGGCGACAACACGTAGCCTCCCCACGGCATGATGGCCGCCGCGTCGAAGTCCTTGCCGCTCTGGTCGGCCAAGCGCAACAGGGACCGGCCCTGTGACCCCACCTTGATCGCGACCAATTCGCGCCGGCTCGGAAGGGGTTGGAATTCAAATCCCAGCATCGGGTCGCGCTGGGTGATTGACAG
>JAYTDE010000433.1:0-1662 GCA_043736195.1 Burkholderiales bacterium
AGCAGACCCATGACAAGCTGCTCACCGTCAATTTCATCGGCCCCGCCGGTTACATCTCGCTGGAAGATGGTGAAGCGCTGCGCCTGGTGCAGGAAGGCATTCGCCATCGCCGACCCGGTGGCCACGAGGTGCTGGAAATGGGCGGTGTCGGGCCGATTGTCGATACCGACTATCTGTCGCAGGAGATTTCGATCCGCGGTTTCTGGTCGTTTTATCACCGCATCATGGAATTGCCCGTGCCCGCCGACGCCGGCGCCGCGCCATGAGTGATTGGCATCTGCAAGCGCGGGTGCAGGCCTTCATGTTCGAATATGCGGCCTGTCTCGACGAAGAGCGCTTCGACGATTGGGTTGCCTTGTTCGACACCGACACTTGCACCTACGAAGTGCTGTCGCGCGAAAACCGCGATCTTGGCTTGCCGGCGCCGATCATGGGCTGCTATTCCCACGGTATGGTGTGCGACCGCGTGGCGATGCTGGTCAAGGGAGTGCTCACCTACCGGCACAATCATCTGTTGCGCCAGGTCGGCAATGTGCGCGTGTCGGCTGCGCCCGGCGGCGAGGCGAACGCCTTGTCCGTGCGTGCCGGCCTGGTGGTTTACCAGTCAGATCCGGAAGGGGTTTCTTCGCTCTACATGGTGGCGCGCTACCAGGCACGGTTGGCCGACGTGAACCACAAATTGCTGATCCAGCGCATGGCGGTGGTGGTCGATTCTTTCGGCATCGACACGATGCTGGCGGTACCGCTGTAAACCCTTATTGACTTACAATTACTTTAGACCTAAAGTAATTTTCTGGTCGATCGGCTTGGCGCTAGCGCAGGCTTTTCCGGTCGGCATGGTTGGTGCGAAGAAGCTTGGTGCAAATGTGCGCCCTACTTTTTGGAGAATTGACTTGAAAAAGAATTTATTGGCGATCGCCACTCTCGCCGCTGCGGCCATCACCTCGACTGCGCCCTTGCAGGCGGCCGACCGCGTCAAGGTCGGGTTCATCAGCACGCTGTCCGGCCCCAATGGCGCGATCGGCAGCGACATTCGCGACGCCTTCATGCTGGCCGTGAAGCTTAACGGCAACAAGCTCGGTGGCCTGCCGGCGGAGGTGATCATCGGCGACGACCAGTTCAAGCCGGAAGTGGGCAAGCAACTGGCCGAGAAAAACATCAAGCTGGATAAAGTGGATTTCCTCACCGGCATCGTGTTTTCCAACATCATGCTGGCCTCGGTACCCGAGGCTTTTTCCAGCAAGACCTACTACGTAAGCCCCAACGCCGCGCCCTCGCCCTTAGCCGGGGCGCAGTGCAACCCCTATTTCTTCGCGGTGGCATGGCCCAATGATGCGTATCACGAGGCCGCCGGCCAGCACGCCACCAGCAAGGGCTACAAAAACGTCTACATGATCGCGCCCAACTACCAGGCCGGCAAGGATTCGCTGACCGGGTTCAAGCGCTTCTACAAGGGCAAGGTGGCCGACGAGGTCTACACCAAGCTGGGGCAGATCGACTATTCGGCCGAACTGGCGCAGGTACGCGCCGCCAAACCCGACGCGCTCTACATCTTCCTGCCCGGCGGCATGGGCATCAACTTCATCAAGCAGTTCGTCGGCGCCGGCTTGTCGAAGGACATCCAGCTGATCACCCCCGGCTTCGGTTCCGACCAGGACGTGA
>JAYTDE010000434.1:0-6025 GCA_043736195.1 Burkholderiales bacterium
GCCGCTTGCGCCTTGGCGGCAGGTGCCGCGACCGCCGGCGACTCAAGGACCTGGAAGAAGACCTCGTCATCCTTGATCATACCCAGTTCGAAACGCGCCCTTTCCTCGATCGCTCCGAGGCCGTTCTTGAGGTCGCGTACCTCGGCGTCAAGGCCGTTGTTGCGCCTGACCAAGTCTTCATTGACTTTCTTGTGGGCGCTGACCTGACGATCCAGCTCCCATACCCGCATCCAGCCGCCCTTGCCCAGCCACAGCGGATACTGCAGCAGCAGGATCAGCCCGGCAAAGACTACGGTGAGGACGCGAGGCATGGCACGCTGGCTTGTGTGGGCACCCGGCCGGCCGCGCTAGCGCAGGTTGTAGAAGGCCGCGCGACCGGGATAGCTGGCGATCTCGCCTAAGTCCTCTTCGATGCGCAGCAGCTGGTTGTACTTGGCGACACGGTCGCTGCGGCTCATCGAGCCGGTCTTGATCTGCAAGGCGTTGGTGCCCACCGCGATGTCGGCGATGGTCGAATCCTCGGTCTCGCCGGAGCGATGCGACACCACCGCGGTGTAGCCGGCACGCTTGGCCATTTCGATCGCGGCAAAGGTTTCGGTGAGCGTGCCGATCTGGTTGACCTTGATCAGGATCGAATTCGCGATGCCCTTGGCAATCCCCTCACGCAGGATTTTCGGATTGGTGACGAACAGGTCGTCGCCGACAATCTGCACCTTCTTGCCCAGACGGTCGGTCAGAAGCTTCCAGCCTTCCCAGTCGTTTTCGGCCATGCCGTCCTCGATCGAGAGGATCGGGTACTTGTCGCACCAGCTTGCCAGGTAGTCGGTGAACTGCCCCGACGACAACACCAGGCCATCGCCCGCGAGATGGTACTTGCCGTCCTTGTAGAACTCGCTGGCGGCGCAATCCAGGCCCAGCGCGATTTCGGTACCGGGCTCGAACCCGGCCTTCTCGATCGCCTCGATGATCAGTTTGATCGCCGCCTCGTGATTTTCGACCGACGGCGCGAAACCGCCTTCGTCGCCAACCGCGGTGGTGAGGCTACGATCGCGCAGTATCTTCTTCAAGGTATGGAATACCTGGGCACCGTAGCGCACTGCTTCACGGAAGGTCGGCGCCCCGACCGGAATGATCATGAACTCCTGCAGGTCGAGATTGTTGTCGGCATGCGCACCGCCGTTGATCACGTTCATCATCGGCACCGGCAACTGCATCGCGCCCGAACCACCCAGGTAGCGATACAGCGGCAGACCGGTTTCCTCGGCGGCCGCCTTGGCATTGGCCATTGAAACCGCCAGCAGCGCGTTGGCGCCCAGGCGCCCCTTGTTCTCGGTGCCGTCCAGCTCAATCAGGGTGCGATCGAGAAAAGCCTGCTCATTGGCGTCAAGTCCGGCCACCGATTCGGCGATTTCGGTATTGATGTTCTCGACCGCCTTGAGAACGCCCTTGCCGAAGTAGCGGTCGGCATCGCCGTCGCGCAACTCGATGGCTTCGCGCGACCCGGTTGACGCGCCCGAGGGCACCGCCGCCCGCCCCATCGAGCCTGATTCGAGCAGCACATCGCACTCGACGGTGGGATTGCCGCGACTGTCTATGATCTCGCGTCCGATGATGTCAACAATTGCGCTCATGGCAGATTCTCCTTCAATAATCGTTTGCGAATTTCCAGCGCCAAAGCGTACCGCTCAAAGATCCAGTTCGGCGAAGCCGCGCCGCTTGGTCGCCGCATCCAGGTCCATCAGGGTTTCAAGCAACCCACGCATGTGCTTCAAGGGCCAGGCATTGGGACCGTCGGACAAGGCTCGTTCGGGATCCGGATGGGTTTCCATGAACACGCCGGCGACCCCGGCGGCCACCGCCGCGCGCGCCAATACCGGCACGAATTCGCGCTGGCCACCGGAGCGGTCGCTTAATGCCCCGGGCTGCTGAACCGAATGGGTAGCGTCGAACACCACCGGGCAGCCGGTCTCGCGCATCACCGCCAGTGAGCGCATGTCGGACACCAGATTGTTGTAACCGAACGATGCGCCGCGCTCGCAAACCATGATGTTGTGCGCGGCAGCCGGATCATGCGGACGCGCGCTTAGCGCCGCCGCACGCGCCTTGTCGACCACATTCTTCATTTCCCAGGGCGACAGGAACTGCCCTTTCTTGATGTTCACCGGGCGCCCGGCGGACGCCGCTGCGTGGATGAAATCGGTCTGCCGGCACAGGAATGCCGGGGTCTGCAGCACGTCCACGACCGCGGCGACTTCTTCAATCTCCGGGATGTCGTGGATATCGGTCAGCACCGGAACACCAACTTGCGCCTTGACCTCGGCCAGAATGGCCAGCCCGCGCGCGCGCCCGAGGCCGCGAAACGAGGTGCCGGAGCTGCGATTGGCCTTGTCGTACGAGGCCTTGAAGATGAAGGGCATGCCGAGCTCGGCGGTGATTTCCTTGAGCGTGCCGGCGATATCGATCGCCATCTCGCGCGACTCGATGACGCAGGGCCCGGCGATCAGGAACAGCGGTCGCGTAAGCCCGACATCGAAGCCGCACAGTTGCATCGGTTCAGGCCGCCCGTTCGACAGCCTGCACCGGGGTCGATGCGGGAACTTGCGCGCGCGTGCGCTCCTTGGCCGCCAGCGCCGCTTCAATATAGGACTTGAAAAGCGGATGCCCCAGGCGCGGTGTCGACGAGAATTCCGGGTGGAACTGGCAGCCGATGAACCACGGGTGATCCGGCAATTCGATCAGTTCACACAGCGCCTCGCCGGTCGATGCCGCCTTGGCACGCGCAGAAACGGTGAGCCCTGCGGCTTCGATCTGCGGCAGGTAATGATTGTTGACTTCATAGCGGTGGCGATGCCGCTCCTGCACCGTGGCGCTCGCGTAGATCGACGCCACCCGGGTGCCGGGCACCACGTCAGCCGGTTGCGAACCCAGACGCATGGTGCCGCCCATGTCGGAACTGGCGCTGCGCCGCTCCACTTGTCCGTCACGATCCTGCCATTCAGTGATCAACGCGACCACCGGATGCGGTGTTTCGGGATCGAATTCGGTGCTGTTGGCGCCGGAGAGCCCGGCCTTGTTGCGGGCGTACTCGATCACCGCGAGCTGCATGCCCAGGCAAATCCCGAGATAGGGAATCCGGTTCTCGCGCGCATGGCGTATCGCCTTGATCTTGCCCTCCACACCGCGCACACCGAAGCCGCCGGGTACCAGTACGCCATCGACCCCGGTCAGTGCCAGGGCGAGGGCACGCTCGTCGGCGTCGCCCAGGGCTTCCGAATCGACATAGCGCACGTTGACTTTCGAGCGGGTATGAATGCCGGCGTGGATCAGTGCCTCGTTCAATGACTTGTATGAGTCGGCCAGGTCGACATACTTGCCGACCATCGCAATGGTCACCGATTCGCGCGGATGCTCGAGCGCGTCGACCAGGTTTTTCCATTCGGCCAGATTCGCGGGTTTGGCGAGAATGCCCAGCTTGTGGCACACGATCTCGTCCAACATCTGTTCATGCAGCATGGCGGGCACCTCGTAAATCGAGCGTGCGTCCCACACCGACACCACCGCCTTGGCCGCCACATTGCAGAACAAGGCGATCTTCCTGCGCTCCTCGTCGGGAATCGCGCGGTCCGAGCGGCACAGAAGCGCATCGGCCTGGATGCCGATCTCGCGCAGTTCCTTGACCGAATGCTGGGTTGGCTTGGTCTTGATCTCGCCGGCCGAAGCGATGTACGGCACCAGAGTGAGGTGCAGGTAGCAGGTGTCGGAGCGGTCGCCTTCAAGGCCCATCTGCCGGATCGCTTCCAGAAACGGCAACGATTCGATGTCACCGACGGTGCCGCCGATCTCGACGATCGCCACCTCAGCCTCGTGCGGCGTGCCCTCGCCCGCGCCCTTGCGGATGAAGGCCTTGATCTCGTCGGTAATGTGCGGGATCACCTGCACCGTGCGGCCCAGATACTCGCCGCGACGCTCCTTCTTGATCACCGATTCGTAAATCTGGCCAGTGGTGAAGTTGTTGAAGCGGCGCATGCGCGCCGACGAGAAGCGTTCGTAATGGCCGAGATCGAGATCGGTCTCGGCGCCATCTTCGGTGACAAACACCTCGCCATGCTGAAACGGACTCATGGTGCCCGGATCGACGTTGATGTAGGGATCGAGCTTGAGGTTGGTAACCTTGATGCCACGCGACTCGAGAATGGCCGCCAGCGACGCGGCGGCTATGCCCTTCCCGAGGGAAGAAACCACACCGCCGGTGACGAAAACGTATTTGGTCATGAGCTGACGTCTTCGGAAATTTGAATTTTACACCAAAGACCGGCAGCGCCTGCGGCAAACACGCGCTGCCCACGCCGCACGCCCTACTGCGTGTAACGCAGATCGCGCGCGCCCATTTCACGTTTCCAGAGCTCGGCGCCGGCGCTGTCGAATGCGCGCAGCAGGATGCGCCGATCCGACTGTGGGCCGGCGAAATCAAGCGTGCAAAAATTGCGCTTGAGCGTGAGCGTGCCCTCTTCGATCTGTGTCAGATCCTCGTTGCGCGCCGGAGGATGCACGCCCGATGTCAGAGGCGAGCAGGTGAAATCATGCAGTGGATAGGCATTGTCGCGCGCCATTTTCGTCAGCACCGTATGGTGACGATCGCCCGAGAGAAACATCACGCCTGCGACCCGGTTGTCCGCCAGCCAGTCAAGGAATGCGCGCCGTTCTTCAGGAAAGTTGCTCCAGCCCTCGATCCGCGCCGGCACGTTACGCAACACCTGGCTGCCGGAAACGATGATCTTGAAATTGGCGGTCGACGCCAGCAGCGCATTTTTCAGCCAGCGCAGCTGTGCGGCGCCAAGCATGCTCTTGTTGGTCAGCCCGCGCGCGGCATCGGCATCGCGGTGATAACGCCCGTCTAGCAAAAAGAAATCGGCGTCGTTGTGGCTCACGACCCGGAAGATTCCTGGCGCCTCCGGCTGTCCGAAGGCACCGTTGGGCCAGTAGCGCTGGAAAATGCGCAGCGATTCGGCCTTGTAGGTATAGCTGGCATTGGAATCGTTCGGCCCGAAGTCGTGGTCGTCCCAGATCGCGTAGTGATTGCCGGTGCGCAACAGGGCCTGCAGCTCCGCTGTTCCGCGATCATGCCTGTAACGTCGGGCGATGCCGGAGGGGCTGCCATAGTCGGATTCGCGCAAATAGGTGTTGTCTCCCAGCCACAGCATGAGGTCTGGGCGCTGCGCGGCGATGCTGTCGAAAATACCCATCTCGCCGCCATAGGGTCCGCCGGGTTTCAGCGACCGATCGTTGGGCGGGTCGTTGATGTAAGAGCAGGCTCCAAAGGCGACCTTGAAGTCGGGCGGCACATGTCCGATGGCGGCGTTGGATGAATGGCGCTGCCATTGCCAACGCGCTTCAGTGCGAAACGACAGGGTCTGCGGCAGCTTGACCTCACGTCCGTCAAGCAATATCCGATAGCGATAGGTGGTGCCGGGCGCAAGGCCGGCAAGCGCGATCTGCGCGCTGAAGTCGTTGTCGATGTCGAGCGTTGCAGGACCCGAAAGCGCGCGCCTGCTGTCCGCGGCGTCCGCCCAATACTCGATGCGTGCGACCGCTTTGCCATCGGCCTGCAGCCAGATCAGGGTGGACTGCGCGTCGCGATGGCCAGCCATCGGTCCGGCTGACAGGTTGACAGCTTGCGCCGCCATCCCCAGGCACAAGGCCATCGCCAGCGTGAACAGACGTGTGGCGCCATGCCAGCGAGCGCGGTGCACACTCATCGCCAGTGCACCATGGGCAGCCCCGCCACCGGCGCGGTGAAGTAAGGAATGCGTGTGCCCATCAAGCTGCCGATGTACACCGTCCTGAGATCGGGTCCGCCGAAGGTGACCGAAGCCATCCACGGCGCGATGCCACCGCGCGTAGCCAGCATCAGTTCCGGCGTCACTTGGCCGGCCGCCATCGCCGCCCGGAAAGTCGCGAGCGACTGCGCCTCGGAGTCGTCCAGTAGCAGGCGCTGCTCGCCCTCCGGCGTGAGCGCGATCAACTG
>JAYTDE010000435.1:0-4749 GCA_043736195.1 Burkholderiales bacterium
AGCGACTGGTGGCGGAAGCCTCGACCGAGATCCGCAAGATTTCGGAACTGGTCAATCATGCGTCGAGCTCGATCGAGGCTTTGCAGAATGGTTCGCGCGAGATCGGCAACATTGCCAACGTGATCGGGGCCATCGCCAGCCAGACCAACCTGCTGGCCTTAAACGCGGCGATCGAAGCCGCGCGTGCCGGCGAGCAGGGGCGCGGCTTCGCCGTCGTCGCCGACGAGGTGCGCAAGCTGGCGGACCAGACCGGCCAGGCCACCAACGAAATCAAGGCCATGATCGACGGCATCCAGAGCCAGACCAACGATGCGGCACTGCAGATGAAAAGCGCCCGCGTGCAGGCCGAATCCGGTGTCCGGCTGATCGAAAACCTGCGGGACCCGCTGGGTGAACTTGGCGAAGGTTCTACCCGTGCGCTGGCCAGCCTGGTGGAGTTGTCACTGGCGGCGCGCGAGCAAACCATCGCCAGCACGCAGATCTCCCAGAGCGTCGAACAGATTTCGCAGATGGGCGAGAGGAACAGTTGCGCCGCCGCGGATGGGCATGCGGTTGCCCAGGGGCTGACGCGGGTGGCGGTCAATCTTCAGGCCTTGGTGGGCAGGTTCAGCCATGCAGGGAGTGACACCGCCCTGCCGGTCGCCTGACCGCAGAGCTGCGCGGCAGTCCGGTGCCTGCGCCGGTGGCGTTCAAGCCGGTTTGCGCAGCTTGTGTCGGGTGCCACCGGCTGAGTTTGTTGCGCCGGCAGCCTGGCGACCACGCGCAAGCCTCGCGTACCCCAGCGGCATGCGCGCAAGCCCGTCGCTCATTGGACTACCCTTCTGTCACCGCGTGACATCCTCCCCGAGGGAGGATGAGCGCTCTCTTCGGGCGGCCGGGCGAGAGCGCTCATGCGCGGATCATCCAGGTCCATCGGCCAGGCGCGATTCACGGTGGCGCTGCGCGGCGGCGCGGCGCGGCGGCGCCACCGCTGCCGCCAGCGGCACCGGTGATGAGCATCACTCTGGTTTCAAGCATCGGTGATCTGCCTTGAAAAACGGGATTGATATCTACAGAATGAACCATCGATCATAGTCGCGTTTTTCGACAAACATCAGGCCAGCGGGCGGAAGAACTCGCGAATCTCGCCGGCCAGCACCTGCGGCTGCTCCAGGGCTGCGAAGTGGCCGCCCTTTCCCATCACGCTCCAGCGCTGGATATTGAACACGCGCTCGGCGGCTTCACGCGGCGGGCGCAGGATCTCGCGCGGAAATTCGCAGTAGCCGGTCGGCACGGTGATGCGGCCGTCGATCGGCCAAGGCCCGTGCAGGCGCGCGTAGTAGGGCCAGAACGAAGCGCCGATGCAGTTGGTGAACCAGTAGAGGCTGATGTTGCCCAGCATCTCGTCCATCGTCAGCACATTGCGCGGGTCGCCGTCGCAATCGGTCCAGGCGCGGTATTTCTCGACGATCCAGGCGGCCAGGCCGACGGGCGAGTCGGACAGGCCGAAGGCGAGTGTCTGCGGGCGGGTGCCCTGGATCGCCTGGTAGCCGGTTTCTTCCTTCAGGAATTCGGCCAGTTCGGCGATGTAACGGCTTTCCGCTTCGGATGGGTTGGCGAACATCGCGGCGTCGCGCCGGATCGGCATCATGTTCAGATGGATGCCGGTCACTTGCCCGGGCTGATTGGCGCCCAGCCAGGCGGTGACGAACGAGCCCCAGTCGCCCCCCTGCGCACCGTAGCGGCTGTAACCCAGGCGCGTCATCAGTTGATGGAACATCGCGCCGATGGCCGGCAATGACTTGCGCGGCTGGTTTTCGCGGAACGACAAGGTGTATCCGGGCAGCGAAGGCACCACCACGGTGAAGGCGTCCTCAGCACGGCCGCCGTGTGCGGCAGGGTCGGTCAAAAGCGGTATCAGCTTCATGAATTCAAGCACCGAGCCCGGCCAGCCGTGCGACAACAGCAGCGGCTTGGGCGCAGGGCCCTGGCCCAACACATGGATGAAGTGCACCTCGATGCCGTCGATGGATGTCACGTATTGCGGCAGCGCGTTGAGGCCGGCTTCGGTCTGGCGCCAGTCGAAACTCTGCGCCCAGTATTCGGTGAAGTCGCGCATGAAGTCAACCGAGGTGCCGTAGGCCCAGGGCGCGTCCGGCGCTTCGTCGGGCCAGCGCACACGCTTAAGCCGCGCATGCAAATCATCGATGGCCTGGCCTGGAATCGCGAGGCGGAAGGGACGGATGGAGGTGTCGGTCATGGCGCGGTCCGGTTGGGCGAAGGTGCGAAGCATGCCACCGAATCCGGGAGGCCATTTTGCGCGATGCACCAAGCCGCTTGTGGCACACTCTTTCGCCATGAATACCGGACTGCATGAATTTCTCGCCCAGGACCGCGTGATCTGGGGCAAACCCGCTGCGCAGGCGGTGATCGAAGAAGCCGATCGCCGCGGCGCCAAGCGCGTTTTCATCGTCACCAGCAAGACCCTCAATCGCAAGACCGACGCGGTGCAGCAGATCCGCGACGCCCTGGGGCCGCGCCATGCGGGCACCTTCGATGAGTGCGTCGAGCACACCCCGCGCGAGAGCGTGATCGCCGCGGCCGCCGCCGCGCGCGCAGCCGCGCCGGATCTGGTGCTCACCTTCGGCGGCGGCACCGCGATCGATACCGTCAAGGTGATGCTGATCGCCATTGCCCATGACTTGACGCGGCCCGAGCAGTTGGGCGACTACCACCTGCGCATGAACCCCGACGGCAGCCGCCACACGCCGGCAATCAAGCCGCCACCGTATCGCCAGGTGGTGTTGTCGACCACCTTGTCGGCGGCTGAATTCTCGGATTTCGGCGGCTGCACCGATACCGCGCGCAAGGTGAAGGACGGCTACGCCGGCAAATACAGCGGCGCCGCCGCCGTCATCCTCGACCCGGCGGTGACTGTGCACACGCCGGAATGGCTGTGGTTATCCACCGCCATTCGCGCGGTCGACCACGCAGTCGAAGGGATTTGCTCGATCCAGAGCTCACCGCTGATCGAAGCGGCATCGCTGCATGCATTGCGCTTGTTCGGGCGCTCGCTCAAGCGCACCAGGGACGATGCCGCCGACATGCAAGCGCGCCTCGAATGCCTGCAGGGCGCGTGGCTCTCCGGTTTCGGCATCCTGCGCGTGCCCTATGGCGCCTCCCACGGCATCGGCCACAGCCTGGGGGCGGTGACCGGCATGAGCCACGGCTATACCTCGTGCATCATGCTGCCGCATGTGATGCGCTGGAATGTCGAGGCCACCAAAGAAGCCCAGACCCGCATCGCCCTGGCCATGGGCCGCGGCGATGGCGACGCGCCGCAGGCGGTGGCCGATCTGGTGGCGGGCCTCGGATTGCCCACGCGTCTGCGCGACTTGGGTGTCCAGCAGGAACAGTTCGCGCAGATCGCGCGTGGCGCGCAGGAAAACCTGTGGGTGCGCACCAATCCACGGCCGATCAATGGGGCAGCGGATCTGCTGGCGCTGCTGGAAGCGGCCTGGTAGATATTGCCAGTGACGAACACCCTGTTCAGTCAACGATTCCAGCGCGAAGTGATTGTGACGCGACATGCGCGCGAGCGGATGACCGAGCGCGATGTTTCGGATACGATGCTGATGGAAGTGATCGATCAAGGCGAAACCCGCGACAGTACGCATCTCGGGCGTACAAATCATTCCCGGAGCGTAACGACAACCTCCTCTGCGCGCTTGTGGTGCTTGAGGCGGCGCTGATCGTCAAGACCGTGATGCACCATTTCTCGCTGCCGTAAGGAGCTTGCATGCGCACGACGTATTACGATGAAGACGACATCATGGTGATTCATTTGTCCGAAAAGCCGATTGTTCGTGAAGTTTCGCAGGACTGGAATACGCACATCAGTTACGCCGAGGATGGCAGCGCTGTTGAAATCGTCGTGCTTGAAGCCCGCGCGAGCGGTGCGTATCCCCTGGCCGTAGAACCTGCGCTCGCGGCATAGTTGCTTTTCATGCGAAGCTCATCGACGTGCAATCGGATGCGCACGTCGTGGCGCACGGACTGCCGATGCCATGCGTCGCAATCGGTTTCTCTGTACCAAATGCTTTGTTCAGATGCGTCAAAGTCATCCACCCCGAATTTGTGCGAGCCTGTTTCTTCAGGAAAACCGTTATCATTTTCCGTCGCTCCCGATATTCGGTCGGACGACGGATTTATCGCGTCTTGAAGAGGTGCCTTGATGAATACGCGCCGAAAACTGCTGCTGGCGACTTGCACCAGCGTGCTTGCCGCGCCACGCTGGAGCGCGGCCCAGACCGCCGGGCGCAACTACCGGGTCGGCTGGATTGCCGCAACGGATTCCTTCAAGGAGCCCTACTCGCTGGCGTTCGTGCAGCGCCTGGCGGAACGGGGTTTCGTCGAGGGGCGCAACCTCACGCTTGAAAGGCGCCACAGCGCCGGAAATCTCGAGAAGTTGCCGGCCTTGTCCGCCGAGATCGGGAAACTGAAATGTGATGCCTATTTTGGCGGTGGCGGCGAAGCCACGCTGGGGGCACTTTCGCAAGCCAGCCGTGATGTGCCGATCGTGTTTATCGCCGTGGACTTCGATCCGGTGGCCACCGGTGACGTGGCGAGCCTGGCGCGGCCGGGCGGGCGCGTCACGGGCGTCACCGCGGTCCAGTCCGAACTGCCGGCCAAGCGACTCGAGCTGTTGAAAGAGATGGTCCCGGCGCTGACCAAGGTCGCGGTGTTCACCAACGAGCAGACCACGGCGCA
>JAYTDE010000436.1:0-2832 GCA_043736195.1 Burkholderiales bacterium
GGCAGCCTGGAGCTGAGGAGCGGCGTGCTCAATGCCGCCGACTACACGCAAAGCGGCGGCACGCTGCAAGGCAACGGCGGCAATCTGCGCGTGACCAACAGTTTCAATCTGGCAGGCGGCACGGTGGCCGGCACCTTCGGCAGCATAGTTATCACCCACAAGACCGGCAACCTGGCGCTCGAGCGCCTGGCCGCCAGTGGCCTGGTGACTGTCGACGTGACCGCCGGCAATCTGTCGATCGGCGGCGCTGCGGCTGCGGCGCTGATCACCGGATCGAATGTCAGCCTGAGCGCGCAGGCGATCGACGTGATCGCCGGTAACGCCGCCTCGGAGGTGATTGCGACCGGCACGCTGAGCATAGCTAGCGGCAACGGCCTGCGCCTGCAGGGGGGCAACAACCCGGCGGCACGCGCCCTTCTGCAGGGGGGCGGCAGCATCAACCTGAACGCGGCCCCGGCCTACAACACGCTTAACCCGGCCGCAGTCGGCGACGCCGTTCTGGTGGTCAACTTCGGCGGTGGCATCGGCATCAATGGCGCCGCGCAGACCCTCAAGCTGGGCGATCCGTTTGCCAACAACATAGCCGACACCGGCTTCTTCCAGCTACCGGCGCTGGGGCAAATCGTGCCGCCATTCGACCCCGCCGCGGGTGCTGCGGCTGTGGTGATTCAAAGTCTCATCGGCAACCTGCCGTTGCAACAACTGCGAGTCCTGGAACTGGTACTGCATCCTGAAGAGAGCAAGAAGCGCGCCGACCTGGTGATGTTGTCCGATGGGTGTCAATAGAAGGGGAATGTCATGACCAACAGCAAAACCGCGAACATGAGCCTGACTGCAACGCCGCAGCGGGCAATCGGCAAGCGCAAAATCGGTATCGGCACAGGATCACGGCGACGGGCATTCGCAAGCGTCGCCATGCTGGTCGCGGCAATCGCAATTTCCGGTAGCGCGCTGGCCGCCCCGATCGGCGACGTCGAATACGTGCGCGGCGCCGGCGCCGCGCAGCGACCCGGCGAAGCCGCGCGCGTACTGGGGGCCGGTTCGAAGATCGAGCAAGGCGAGGTGCTGACCACCGGCACCACCGGTTTCGCTGTCGTCAAGTTGAACGACGGCACGCGCATGACGCTGCGCCCCAACAGCGCGATGAAGATCGACGAGTTCATCATGGGGCAGGCGGGCAAGGGCGACAACATGGTGATGAACCTGTTGAAGGGCGGGCTGCGCCTGATCACCGGCTCGATCACCAAGCAGAACAACACCAGCCGGCTGATCACCACCACCGCTACCGTCGGCATTCGCGGCACCGACTTCGATGCACGCATCTGTGCCGAGGACTGCAAGGTCGAGGGCCGGCGCCCGGTGCCGCTCACCGCGCAGGCCAGCGCCAGCGCCCTGGTGCAGGCCAGCGCCAGGGTGCTGCAGTTGCAGGGCGGCATGACGGCCATCGGCGAGAACGGCCAGCAGCGCTTGGTCGCAGCCGGCGGCCCCGCGTTCAAGGGCGACACCCTGGAGACCCCGGCCGGCGCGCAGGCCGTGCTGGTGTTTCGCGATGACACCCGCATCACCCTCCAGGGCGGCACGCGCATCCGCATCGACGACTACGCCTATGACCGCAAGACGCCGGGTGAAGGCAGCTTTTCGCTGGGCCTCATCAAGGGCGGCATCCGCGCGCTGACCGGCCTGATCGGCAAGGCGCAGCCCAGCCGTGTGCGCTTCTCCACCTCGACTGCCACCGTCGGCATTCGCGGCACCGGCCTTGATATGCGCTGCGACGGTTCCGGTGCCGGTGAAGCCGGCGGCGGCGGTGTTGCGGATGGCTGCTTCATCGCCACCTGGCAGGGCGAGGTCACGGTGGCATCGATCGCCGCACCCAATGAGGTGGTGGTGGTACCCGCAGGTTCTGCTGCCAGCGTGACGCCGGGCCAGGCCCCGGCACGCCTGCTGGCGGAGGTGCCGGCCTTCATGCGCGACAACAGCGCGCCGCGGCCGGACGGCATCGTAACCGACCTGCAGCAGCTCTTCGGCGGGGTAAGCCAGGCCGCGCCGGAAGACGGGCTTTACGTGCACCTGCGCGACGGCCACCTGGCCATCGAGCAGGGCGGGCGCACGCTCGACATCGGGCGCGGTGAAGCGGCCTTCGTCGATGCCTCCGGGCGCACCCTGGTGCGGCTCGACAGCGCGCCGTCGTTCATCCTGTCCGACCCGACGCCGCGCCCCGACCGGGTCGATGCGCGTGGCGTGCAGTTCCTCAACACGCAGTCGCTGGGCATGCGTACCCGCGCCGATCTGGTGTGTACGCCTTGAGCCCGGCATAAGCGCAGGGCTCGCGCGTGGTTGCGTGCAGCCACGGCGCTCAAATGAAAAACGGGCTCCGCAAGGAGCCCGTTTCCGCTTGCCGCCCTTGAAGCTCAGGCCACCGCTGCCAACGCTTGTTTCATCTTCTGCATCGCTTTCACTTCAATCTGGCGAATTCGCTCGGCCGATACCTTGAACTCGGCAGCTAAGTCGTGCAGGGTGAGCTGGTCCTGGTCTTCACGCAACCAGCGGCTTTCGATGATGCGCCGGCTGCGTTCGTCCAGCGCGGCCAAAGCCTGCGCCAGGCCGGTGCTGCGATTGACCTGGTTTTCGATGGTCTCGAGAATCCGTGACGGCTCGGCATCGGCGTCGGTCAGGTAGGCGATCGGCGCGAAGCTTTCCTCTTCACGCTCGACCGGGGCTTCGAGCGCGGTGTCGCCGCCGGCGATGCGCATTTCCATCTCGCGCACTTCGAGGGGCTTGACGTTGAGTTCGCGCGCCAGATCGTCGACCTGGCCCGAAGTAAAGGTATCGAGC
>JAYTDE010000437.1:0-1566 GCA_043736195.1 Burkholderiales bacterium
GCGGACAAATGCAGCGCTGGCGCGCGGGCCCGAGCTGGATTTGCTGAAGAAGCGGCGGCATGCAGAAGCGCCGACCCGCCTGGCTACTGGTCGCGGCGCACCGCGATCGGCCGGGGGCGGGGTGGATTGATGCCAAGGAGCCGTGCCGGCGATTCAAGCAGCCTGGCGAGAATGGTGAGGAAGGTGTGCATGGCGTGCGTATCCGCATGATGGAAAGGGCGTTCAATCCGGGTTCCAGGTATATCCAGGTATGTATATCGGCAACCGGGCAACGTGCTTGAGACGGTGAATCCACGATTTTCCGTGCTGTGTGACGCATGTCGCGGCGCCTCGGGCTGTCTCAGAAAACGGTGGCGTAGCTTGCGACCGCGGCTACCGCGGTGATGTCGCCAGCGGCCGCCAACTGCTCAAAGTTGCGGACCTGGTTGCGCCCGTTGCGTTTGGCGTAATAGAGCGCCTGGTCGGCGCGACCGACCACGATCGATGGCATGTCGTCAATGCGGATGCGGGTGTAGCCGACGCTGATGGTGACCTTGCCGACCTGCGGGAATGCGTTCTCCGCGATCGCGGTGCGGAACCGCTCAAGCACCATCGTCGCACCGTCGCTTGAACAAGGCGAAAGGACGATCACGAATTCCTCGCCGCCAAAACGAAACAGTCGGTCTTCCATGCGGAATCCACGCATCATCAGGCGCGACACAAGGATCAGGACTTCGTCACCGTATAGATGGCCGAAGCGGTCGTTGACACTCTTGAAATGGTCGATGTCCACCACCGCCAGCCAATGATGCTCCCCGGCACGCATGATGCGTCGATCGCCGGTACCGAAAAGCGGATTCTCGCGGGCAGCGCGCTGCATCGCCAGCACGCGATCGATGCGTTCCTCGAAGGTTTTGCGGTTGAACAATCCGGTGAGCGTGTCGCATTCAGCGTCGTTGATCAGATTTACGTGATTCTGATAGACCTTCAGGAAACTGCCGATCCACCAGGGGCGCATCGAGGTGGCGGCGGCGTAGCGCATGGTGACCACGCCGGCCAGGCCCTTGGGGCCGAACAGGCCGTGCGCGACCAGCGCTTCGTTCAGAACTACGGATTCACCGCGCGCACGGCCTTCGCTCAGTTGTTGCGCGCTTGCTGCCATCATGGAAGCATCCACCTGCCAGGGTTCGTCCGGATCGGCATGGCGAGGCTCGCCGCCTGCCTCGACAATCCAGACAGGAGACTGTTTGGCGCCGACCGGCAGATGCAGTACGACCTGCTGCGCGCCGCTGATATCGCCCAGAATTCGCATCATGGTGAGCGGCAGACGCTCGTGATCGCGCTCGCCGCTCAAGTGTTCAAGGGCGGCCAGAACCACCATCACCTCAGCCGGCATCGATTCCGCTACGCATCGGCCGGCATTGATGGCGACGGGGCGGCGCTCAGGAACGGTGAGCGATTGCGCCGGCGCAGGCAACATGAACAAACACGATGGTCGCACGCATAATCAGCTTTTACGGCAATTGTGCGGGTAAGTTGAACCGCTCGGGTTCATGCGGTGCGATCGCGTTCCGGCATGGACCGCCG
>JAYTDE010000438.1:0-1803 GCA_043736195.1 Burkholderiales bacterium
TGAAGATGCGGTCGACGTAATAGGCGCCGCGATGAAAGCTGGCCCTGAAGCTTGCGCCATAGCTCATCAGGCACCCCGCGTCGACGTATTCGCGAATCCCCGAGATCGAGGGCAGGCGCTGTTGCAAGGCGAGCTCCGCGAGCCGGCGCGCATGCGAGTTGAAGATGGCGTCGGGCTGCATGATCACCGCGCCGGCTTTTTCCCGCTTCATGAGGGCAAACGCGGCTTCGATATCCTGTGATGTGCGTGCTTCCGCCGCCAGAATCTTCACCTTGACTTTTTGTCCTGCCGTTTGAATCGTCGCGAGCCCCGCAACATGGCCGAGGTTGCCGGGATTCATCAGGAAAGCCACACGGCTGACCCTTGGTGATATTTCCAGCAGCATTTCGAGCCGCTTGGCGTAAATGTCGCCGGCGTTGAGCATCGGCCCGGTGATGTTGCCGCCGGGCCGCGCCAGGCTCGCAACGAATCCGTCGGCCTCCGGGTTGCTTATTGCGCCCATCACGATGGGAATCGTGGTGGTGGCTTTCTGCAGCGCCCTGATGGCCTGCGGCCCGCCGGCGATGAGCGCATCAACTTTCAACTGCACCAGTTCCGCCGCGAGAGCGGGCAGGCGCGCGAGGTCACCCTCGCCAAAACGCCATTCGATGGTGAGATTCCTGCCCTCGACGTAGCCGCGTTCGCGCATGCCCTGCACAAAGCCGCCGGTGAAGTCGGCGTCAAGCGAAGGGGGGCGGCCGCGCGGGTTCAAAAAGCCGACGCGCCAGATTTTTTCCGTTGCTTTGGCAGGTTGTTGCCCGAACGCGCGGAGCGGAGCCGCGAGTGCGCCGGTGCCGAAAGCGATGAGCAGTTTGCGGCGGCGGTTCACACACGTTCTCCTATGAGACTGGCTCGCACCAACGATCCCAGGCCATCGATTTTCATAAACCCGCCCGCACCAAGTGTTTCAGGCCGATGCCCAATATCAAAATGAGCGACACGCCCGATGCGATGCTTCATTCGATCACCCTCTCAGCCTGTATCAACAACGATTGCGGAACCTTGATGCCGAGCGCCTTGGCGGTTTTCAGGTTGATCACCATCTCGAACTTGGTCGGTTGCTCGATGGGCAGGTCGGCGGGCTTGGTGCCGGCGAGGATTTTCTTCGCGTAGATGGCCACTCGGCGATACTGATCAACAACCGACGGCCCATAGGAGAGCAGACTGCCGGCTTCAGCGAATTCCGAGACGGGGGTAAATGCGGCGACGCGGCTTTTGAGCGCCAACGCCGAAATCCGCTGTGGCTCGCCCATCAACATGGCATCGCGCAACACCACAAGCGCATCGGGGCGCTGTTTGGCGATGGCGGCAAAGGTGGCATCGAGCGCGGCCGGCGTTGCGGACTCAAGTGCGTGCGTCTCAATGCCGAATTTGAGTGCGGCGACGCGCACCTGTTCGGCCAGTCTGGGGTGCGACGGATTGACCGGGTTGACCAGCAGCGCGATGTGCTTCGCGCGCGGCAGGGCTTCGCGTATGAATTCGACAAACTTGCCCGTGGTGTCTTCGGCCTGATTCGATAGCCCGGTGGTGTTGCCGCCGGGCCGCGCCAGGCTCGCCACCACGCCGCTGGCGACCGGGTCGTTGCCGCCGGTCATCACGATCGGCACCGTACGGGTCGCCTGTTGCGCGACGCGCACGGCCGTAATCGTACCCACCAGGATGAGCGCCGGCTCACGCTGCAACAATTCCTTGATTAGCGCGGGAAAGCGCTCGTACTGGCCGTCCGCATGGACGATGTCGAGTACGTAATGTTTACCTTCGATC
>JAYTDE010000439.1:0-1948 GCA_043736195.1 Burkholderiales bacterium
TTCTTCTGCGGCAATCCGTTCAGGCAATGGTGTCGCCGTTCAGGTAAAGCCAGCAGCCATTCTCGAGAATGAAGCGGCTGCTTTCGTGCAGGCGTTGCACGCGCCCGCCGATTTTGAAGCGTGCGACGAATTCGACGCTGGCGTGCCGGTCATCGCGTTGCGTTGCAGCGCGGATGTCCAAGCCAAGCCAGCGCGGTTTCGGCGCCTCGAACGTCAAGCCGGAGGGTCGCGTCGATGCGTGCCAGGTGGCAAGCAGGTAAGCGGATTTCTCCAGCACGTAAGCGCTATAGCGCGAGCGCATCAGGTCAAGTGCGGTAGGTGCGTCGGCATGGCCGTCAATGTAGCGCCCGCAGCATGCGATGTAGGTGGCGGCCGCGCCGCAAGGGCATGCTGTTTGCAATCGTTGGTACCCCCTTGACCTCAGTGTGTTCGCACCGGCGCCTGGCGCCCGCAAAAACGCGCACGAAAAAAAAGCGGGCATGCGCCCGCTTTTTCCGAAGCGAAAAGAATTTACTTCTTCTTTTCGTCTTTCTTGGCTTCAGGCTTCTTGTCGTCTTTCTTGGCTTCCGCTTTTTTCTCGTCTTTCTTGTCGGTAGCGATGGCAACCGAAGCGGTGGAAGCGAATGCGCCAGCGATGATCAGGGCGAGCAGTTTTTGCATGATATCTCCTCTCGAAATCGAAAAAATGGGCAAATGCCCGATAGTTGAAAACGACCTGTATAGCGCAGGCTGGCGCATATTATCAAAAAAATCCGCTTTCGGGCAAGCTCCGGGAATCGGGGAAAACCCTTTGTTTTCATCGAGTTTAGGCCGCAACTTCAACATCATCGCGGGCTTGGTCTGCCGACTCTGCTAAAATACCGCTTTCGTGCTGCCCCCGACCTTGCCGCCCAGGCTTTAAGTCGTCGCCGGTACGCCCATCCACACACGCTCCAAGCGCCGCGCCGGATTACTCCGGTTCCCGTGGCATGCCGGATCGTGAACCAAAAGAAACCCGATGCCCTTTACCAGTCTCGGCCTGTCCGAGCCCATTCTTCGCGCCGTGCATGATGCCGGCTACACCATTCCGACCCCGATCCAGTTGCAGGCCATTCCGGCGGTGTTGGCCGGCGGCGACCTGTTGGCCGGCGCCCAGACCGGCACCGGCAAGACCGCAGGGTTCGTACTGCCGATTCTCGAGCGCCTCTCGGCCGGCACCAAGCCGAGCTCACCGTTCGGACCGCGCCCGGTGCGCTGCCTGATCCTCACGCCCACCCGCGAACTGGCGGCACAGATCGAGGAATCGGTGCGCACCTACGGCAAGTACCTGAAGATCAAATCCACGGTGATCTATGGCGGCGTCGGCATCAACCCGCAGATCGATGCCTTGCGCAAGGGTGTCGACATCGTGGTGGCCACGCCCGGCCGTCTGCTCGACCTGCACCAGCAGCGCGCCGTCAAGCTCACCAACATCGAGATCCTGGTGCTTGATGAAGCCGACCGCATGCTCGACATGGGCTTCATCCATGACATCAAGCGCATCCTGGCCCTGTTGCCGCGCGCGCGCCAGAACCTGTTGTTCTCCGCCACGTTCTCGGAGGAGATCAAGACCCTGGCCGACGGCCTGCTCAACAAGCCCGCGATGATCGAGGTGGCACGGCGCAATTCGACGGTGGAAATCATTTCGCAGAAAGTGCATCCGGTGGACCGCCATCGCAAGGCCGAAATGCTGGCGCACCTGATCAAGGAGCACAACTGGTTCCAGGTGCTGGTGTTCACCCGCACCAAGCATGGCGCCAACCGTCTGGCTGAGCAGCTCGGTGCCAAGGGCATTCCGTCGCTCGCCATTCACGGTAACAAGAGCCAGGGCGCGCGCACGCGTGCCTTGGCCGAATTCAAGAGCAACAAGCTGCAGGCCCTGGTAGCCACCGATATCGCCGCGCGTGGCATCGACATCGACCAGCTGCCG
>JAYTDE010000440.1:0-2533 GCA_043736195.1 Burkholderiales bacterium
CGCTCGCGGCCGTGCGGGCCATCGACTTCGAGAAACTGCAGGTCGCTGCCGCCCGGATTCGACGTGCGGCACAGCACGATCACACCGCGCTCGGCATAGCAGGTGTAGGGCGTGATCGAATCGTGACCGAGGAACGGGCTGACTGTCACCGCATCGGCACGATAGCGCTCGAAGGCTTCACGCGCGTATTGCTCCGCAGTCGAACCGATGTCGCCGCGCTTGGCGTCGAGGATCACCGGAACTTGCGGATAGCGATCGCGGATATAGCTGATCAAGTCCTCCAACTGGTCCTCGGCCCGTTCGGCATGGAAGTAGGCGATCTGCGGCTTGAAGGCGCACACCAGATCGGCGGTCGCATCCACGATGGCACGGCAAAATTCGGCGATTGCACCCGGACGCCCACCAAGGTGTTCCGGAAAGCGCTTGAGGTCCGGGTCGAGGCCGACACACAGCAGTGAATTGTTGCCATGCCAGGCAGCTTCGAGCTTTTGATTGAAGGTTTTCATGCGCTGCGTTTGCCTGAAAGTTCGCCATGCGGCGCGGATATGGCTGGCTCGATTGCAAATGCCTGGGCCAGGGTGAGATCCAGGCTGCCCTCGATCAGCGCAGAAAAACGTGCCACGCCGAAGCTGTTCTGTGCATCCTCGGCGCCAAGGGTCTTGCTTGCCATGCCGGCATCGAAGGCAAAGCGGCGAAACACCTCCGCCACCGGCAGGGCATCGGGATCGGCCAGCATGGCCCAGCGCGACTGGCCGTCTGTACCCTCGACGCGTGCGACCCAGCCGGCATGGCGCAGCCGCTCCAGCAGGGTCTCGGAATCCGAGAATCCGGTGCGCAACTCGGCACGAATGCGGCGTGGTGTGGCGCCGCCGCTGGCGCGGCTCCGGTGCAGCAAGAACAGGATGCGCATGGCTTCGGTGAACGCCAGACCCGGCCATTTGTGGGTCTCGGCACGCTCGTAGCCCACCAGTGGCCAGGTCGCGGCGATCAGGCCGCCGCCAAGGGTCACCAGCCATGACATGTAAATCCACAGCAGAAAAATCGGAATCGCGGCAAACGCACCGTAAACCAGCTGGTAACTCGGAAAGCTGGCGACATACAATCCGAACAGATTTTTCATCGCCTCGAAACCGAGAGCCGCCGCGGCGCCACCAATGGCCGCATGTCGCCACTGAACATCGCGGTTGGGCACCGCCACATACAGAATCGCAAACGCCAGTGCGGTAAGCAAGAGCGGAACCACGCCCAACAACAGGTGCGATATCCACTGACTGCCCGGCATGAAGCCGAGCGACACGGACACCGCCAGCGAGGTCAGCACCAGGCCACCACCAATCAACATCGGCCCCAAGGTCACAACCGTCCAGTAAACCAGCACGCGCTGCGCCAGCGGGCGTGGCCGCGGCACGCGCCAGATCGCGTTGAGCGCGCGGTCGATGGTCTGCAGCAAGAGAATCGCCGTCACAGCCAGCGCGAACACGCCGGCCATGGTGAGGCCGGCGGCCTTTTGCGCAAACGCGCCGACATGCGTCATCACTGCATCACTGGCTGCTGCGGGCAGCACGTTGTCGAGCAGGAACTCTTCGAGCGCAGCACGCATTTCGTCAAATATCGGAAAGGCCGCGAACACCCCAAGGGCAATGGTCAGGAACGGCACCAGCGACAACAGTGTGGTGAAAGTGAGGCTGCCTGCCACCTGCGCCAGCTGGTCTTCACGTGCCCGCTTGAGCAGATACAACACATAGCGCGCCTGGCGCGAGCCTCCAACCACGTCGTCGACCACGCCCTCGACGCCATGCACCACATTGGCAAGGGCACCGGAGACCGCGCTGGCGGCAGCGCCGGACACCTGATCGACATGCTGCTCGATGCGCCGCACCACCGATGGCTGTTTCGCCGACACGCCCTGGATTCTCCCCGCTGATTGACTCCGTATAATACCTGCGCACTGAACCTCATCCTCATCCTCCTTGATGCTTGCCAGGCCAGCCGCAAGCGGAACGGCATTTCCCTCCCCGATGCCCGATATCCTGGTCCTTTATTACAGCCGCAACGGCGCCACCCGCCGTTTAGCCCGGCAAATCGCGCAAGGCATCGAAAGCGTACCGGGCGCGATCGCCCGTGTGCGCAGCGTGCCGCCGGTGGCCGCCATCACCAGCGTGGCGGCACCGCCGGTGCCGCAGGACGGCGCCCCTTATGCTGAGTTGCGTGATCTTGAAGAATGCGTCGGCCTGGCACTGGGTTCGCCCACCCGATTCGGCAACATGGCCGCACCGATGAAGCATTTCTGGGATTCGACCGGTGCGCTTTGGCAAAACGGCAGCCTGGCCGGCAAGCCTGCCTGTGTATTCACCTCGACCACCAGCCAGCATGGCGGGCAGGAAACCACCCTGATGTCGATGATGCTGCCGCTCCTGCATCATGGCATGCTGATCGTCGGCCTGCCCTACACCGAACCGGCACTGGCCACCACCACCGGCGGCGGTACGCCCTATGGCGCCAGCCATGTAGCCGGGCCAGGGCCGGAACTCCC
>JAYTDE010000441.1:0-2014 GCA_043736195.1 Burkholderiales bacterium
CGCAGCGAAACCAGCAAGGTCAAGCGCTTCGAACTGGAGGCCCGGCTCAAGGGCGGAGGCTGAAGGAGCCCGGCAAGAAGGGGGGGTGGCTAAAACTGCACCCGCTGGGTCATCGCGCCATCAACAATCACGTTGGTTCCGCTGATGAAACTGGCGCTCGGGCTGGCAAGAAACACGACCGCATTGGCCACTTCTTCGGGCGTTCCCATGCGCCCCATCGGGTTGCGGGAGAGCGCGGTGCGAAACGCTTCCGGGTTGTTGACCTCGACCTTGTTCCATATGCCGTCCTTGAAGTACACGTTCCCCGGCGAAACCATGTTGGCGCGAACATTCTTGGGCGCCAGGTTGCGCGCGAGCGCCTTCACGTAAGGCGCCAGCGCGGCCTTGACCGACGCATATGCGCGCGGCGGTCCTGCGACTTCCACAGCACCGGTCGTGCCGACCACCACGATAGCCCCCGCGGTCGAGCGCTCTATCATCGGCAATGCCGCCTCGATCCCGAAAACCGTGGCCATCAGGTCGGTATCCAGCCCGGCCCGCCAGGAGGCTTCGTCCATGCCTTGGGCAAGCGCGCTCACGTTGGCGATGAAAATGTCGATCCCGCCCAATGCCTCGCCTGAAGCAGCGATCCAGCGACGCTGTGCTTCCAGATCGGCCACATCAACCGTGGAGCCGATTGCCTTTACTCCCTTGCTTGACAGCGACTTGATCGCTTCGTCGAGTTGATCCTGATTCCGGGAGCAGATGGCCAGATCACAGCCTTCACTCGCGAGTAACTCGGCGATGGCGCGGCCGATACCGCGGCTGGCGCCCGTGACGATTGCTTTCTTGCCTTTTAATCCGAGCTGCATGGTGGTGTCTTTCGTTGGGTTTGTAGTCGGCGACCCGACGCGGGTCGCGCTCAGGCGAATACGTTTGTGGCCCGAACTTCCGGTTGGGTTCGGAGCCAGGGGTTTAGCGCACCTGCGCACCCCGCGATGCAGTTTCAGGTCCGTGGATACGCCATGAAGCGAGACTTGCAAACACGAAGATTGAATCCGCAAGGACGCGGCTACTCCAGGCGGATATTGCGGGCGCGGATAAACGAGCCCCAAGCCTCGGCTTCGGCGGCGATTTTTCCGGCGAATTCTGCCGGCGGGTTGACGATGGGCACCATGCCCAACTGGGCGTAGCGGTCCTTCAGGTCGGTGTCGCGCATGGTCGCGCGCACCGCCTCATAGAGCTTTTCGATCACCGACTTGGGGGTTCCGCGCGGAGCGACCAGGGACCACCAGGTGCTGATGTTGAGCTTCGGGAAGCCAGCTTCGCGGGCCGAGGGCACGTCAGGATGGCGGCTGGTGCGTTGCGGCCCCGCCGTGGCGAGGATGCGCAGCTTGCCGGCATCCACATACGCCTGCGCCCCTGAAATGAGACCGACGAACAGGTGAACGTCACCCGCCAGGAGCGCGGCGACGGATTGCGCATTGCTCTTGTACGGCACATGCGTCATGCGCACTCCGGCCTGCTGGCTCAGCATTTCCCCTGCCAGGTGGGGCGGTGTGCCGACGCCCGAGGATGCGTAGTTGAGCTTGCCAGGATTGGCCCGGGCATAGGCGACGAATTCCTCCAGCGTTCGCGCCGGTACCGCGGCGCTCGCATACATCACAAACGGGATGTCGAACAGGATGGTGACCGGTTCGAACGCGACCACCGGATCGAAGTCCATCTTGTAGAGGTGCTGGTTGATGGTGAAATTGTTGGTGGCGCCCAGCAGCAGGGTATAACCGTCAGGCGGCGCGGCGGCGACGGCAGCCGCCCCGGCATTGCCGGCGCCACCCGCACGTGTCTCGACCAGGATGCGCTGCCCCAGCCGCGGTTCCATCAGTGTGGCCAGCAGGCGCAGGCCCGCCTCGCCGTTGCTGCCGGTGCCGTAGGGCACCACCACGCGGATCGGCCGGTTCGGGTAATCCTGCGCCGCGGCCCACCCCGGGCAAAGAGGGGCTAGTGCCAGCAGCGAAAGCAACAACAAGCATCG
>JAYTDE010000442.1:0-6237 GCA_043736195.1 Burkholderiales bacterium
GCCGGCACCGCGCCCTTGTAGGGGATGTGGGTCAGGCGCACCCCGGCCATCGAGGCGAACAGTTCGGCCGACAGATGCTGCGGCGTACCGACCCCGGCCGATGCGTAGTTGACCGCGCCGGCGCGGGCGCCGGCGAGTGTGATCAGCTCGCGCACGTTCTGCGCCGGCACCTTGGGATTGACCGCCAGCACAATCGGTGCGACGCCCATGAATGAAATCGGGTCGAGGTCCTTGATCGGGTCATAGCCGACCTTGTCTTTTTCGTACAAAAACGGATTGATGGTCAACAGGTTGCCGGGCGCCACCAGCAGGGTATAGCCATCGGCAGGCGCCTTGGCCACCAGGCTGGCGCCCAGGTTGCCACCGACGCCCGGACGGTTTTCGACCAGCACCGGCTGGCCCCAGTAGTCGGAGAGCTTTTGCCCGACGATGCGGCCGAGCACATCGTTGCTGCCGCCCGGGGTGAACGGCACGATCAGCTTCACCGGCCGCGTTGGCCAGGACGAGGTTTGCGCATGCAGCCCGGGTGCGAGCAGGATGCCGCCCGCGGCGGCGAGCAGGGCTCTTCGATTTTCTTGCATGTGATGGTCTCCTGGTCAGGCCTTTATGGCGCCGCTCACAATATCGGCGATATGTTGCGGATTGTCCATTGAATCGCCGCGCCACGCCACATGGCCATCCGGCCGTACCAGCACCAGGGCGCGCTGGTACAGCGCGGCGACCTGCGGGTCATCGAGCCTTTGCACGCGGAAGGGAATGCGGCGCCTGGCGAATGCCTCGCGCATGCCGTCGGGCGCGGCGCCGCCGTCGAATTGCAGCAGGACAAAGCCGCGCCCGAACAAGTCGAGGGTCGAGCGGCCGTCGGCCAGCCAGGCGTGCGGCGCGCGTGCGCCCGGGCGCGTGCTCGGCTCATAGTGCGAGTAGTCGTCCGCCGGCGCCGGCGTGCCATCGGGCACGCAGATCGGCGAAGCGTCGTAGCGGTAACCGATCTGCAGGCCGGTCGATTCCCACTCGACGCGTGTCGCTTCGCGCAGCCGCGCCCCGAGCAAGGCGCGCACCGCGGCGCCCGCGGGCGAGTCGTCGCAGACCGTGCTGGCGTCGGGCGTGTCGCGCCAGGCCTGATAGTTCTGGGTGGAAAAGCCGATGTTGCGGCGTGCCACCGGCAGTCGCTCGGCGCTGTAGCTTGGCAACAGATGCGGGCCGGCCCAGCCGGCCAGCGCGGCCTCCAGTTTCCAGCCCAGGTCGAACACTTCCTGCATCCCGGTGTTCATGCCCATGCCGCCGGTGGGCGACATGCTGTGGCAGGCGTCGCCGGCCAGCATCACGCGGCCGGCCGAAAAGCGTTCGGCCAGCATTTCACTGCGTCGCCACGGTGCCACCGACAACACCTCGAAATCGATCGCGTCGCTGCCTGCGGCGTTGCTGCCGAGCGCGCGCCGCACCCAGGCGCGCGCGTCGAAGCTCGCCAGGTCGAGCTTCTGCTCCGAACCGAGCACCGTCAGGCGCCACAGCGCGTCGCCATCGATGACCGTGACATTGCCCCAGGTGCCTTCGGGGCCGACGAACAGGTAGCGCTCGGCTTCGCCCATGCGGTGCTGTCGCGTGAGCCCTGGCGCACGGAACAGGATGTTGACCGAGTAGCCCAGCGCGCGAGCGCTGGTGGCGATTCCCAGTCGCTCGCGCACGCCGCTGGCGGCGCCGTCACAGCCGATCAAGTATTGCGCGCGGATCGTAAGCGGGGTGTCGTTGGCGCGCTTGATCACCTGCGCCACCACCTCCGCGCCGCTGTCTTCAAAACTCTCAAGTCGATGCCCGAGCCGCAGATCGGCGCGCCGGTTGGCGCGCACCGCGTCAGCTAAGATCGGCTGCATCCAGATCTGCGGGCAGCGTTGCTTCTTCTCCGGCGTCTGCTTAGGCGTCGGCGCGGCGCGCATCGAGGGGTAGGGCGCGCGCTCGAGCAGCAGGCCGTTGAGCGCGGTGCAAAACACCATCGACAGTGCGTAGTCTTCGGGAAAGCCGCAGGCGCGCATGCGCTGGGCGAGGCCGTAGCGCCGCAGCATCTCCATGGTGCGGATGGCGATCAATCCGGTGCGCGGATGCACCAGCTCGCCATCGCCTTCGTCGACCAGCACGCAGCCGATGCCGCGCCAGCCAAGTTCGATGGCCATGGTGAGGCCGACCGGGCCGCCGCCGGCGATCAATACGGGTGTTTCGATCTGCGGTGTCGGGTGCACGCCAAGCCTTGAACCGGTTGCAATAGAATCACGGGAATTCTACGCGCCGCCCGGCGCGCGCAATGGCGGAGGTCGGCCGATGACAGGCATCACGAGTACGGCAACCCGGCAACTGCAGGACCTGCGGCCCGGATTCGAGGCCACGCGCGCGAAGCTGCTGCGCTCGCGCCACCTGCCGGGCGAGGTGTACAGCTCGCCCGCGATCTATGCCATGGAGAAGGAGCGCATATTCATGCGTTCCTGGCTGTCGGTGGGGCGCATCGAGCAGCTTGCCAATGTGGGCGACTACATGACCATCAAGGTGATGGACGAACCGCTGGTGATCGCGCGCCACAGCGCCGACGAGATCGTGTGTTTTGTCAACATGTGCCTGCATCGCGGCGTCGAAGTGGCCGTCGGCCGCGGCAATGCGCGCGATTTCAGCTGCCCGTATCACGCATGGTTGTACGACACCGCCGGCAAGCTGATCGTCGCCCCCGGCATGAAGGAATCCGAGGTCGACATGGGCGACTTCGGCATGAAGCGCCTCAAGCTGCGCCTGTGGCGCGGCTGGATCTTCGTCAACTGTGCAGAAGAGCCCGAGCCGTTCGAGCAGTTCATCGCGCCCTTCGAGAAGTCGCTGTGGTGGTTCCAGAGCGAGAAATGCCGGCTGGCCGGCGTGGTGGAGATCGATGTCAAGTGCAACTGGAAGTTTTTGGTCGAGAACCTGATCGACATGTATCACGTCGGCGTGATTCACCGCAGCACCTTCGGCGGTTTTGTCAAGGGCGCCCGCATCGACTATGTGCTTGAGAGAAACGGCGGCTGGCACACCCGTTACGAGGCGCGACCCCATTCGAGTTCGGGCGCGCAGGTGTTCCCCACGCTGCCGTGGCTTGCGGCCGAGTCGCCCGGCATCGCCTGCAAGGCGGGGATTTATCCCAACCTCAACATCTCGCTGCGCGCCGACAGCCTGCGCATGTGGCATGTGTGGCCGCAATCGCCCGGCACCACGCGGGTGGCCTGCTACCTGCTGTTTCCAGAGGCGGCGTTCGGCATCCCGGATTTCGATCTCGAGCTGGCGAAGTACAGCAAGTTTGTCGAGCAGATCATCGCCGAGGATTCGGTGATGGTCGAGTCGCTGCAGAACGCGGCCGCGTCGAGATTCTTCGAGCCCGGGCCGATGGCGCCGCTCGAAGAGGCCCTGCACCACATGGAGAATCACTACATCGACCTGATGACCGGTTGATTTGCGTCGCGCCCGGCGGTTTTGAGCGCATGCGCCGCGTCAAGCGGCCTTCAGTGCCTCATCGATGACCTTTTTCGGCACGCCATGTTCCTTCAGGGCGCGGGCGACGTTTTCAAGATTCGGTGCATCCATCTCTTCGATGTCCTTGCGCGCGCCCTGGCTGATGTAATAGCGAATCAGGCCCTGATATCCCGAAAATCCCCTGGCCGCCGCGATTTCCTTGAGTTCGTCGATCATGTGCTGGGGCAGGCGCATGCTGATCAGGCTCATCGGCGGTGCCTTGACCAGGCGTTTTGAAATGCGCTCCAGCGATTTCGTTTTCATGGCTATTCCTCGTAGGTCCGCCGCTCTATCCTTGTAGCGCGGCGAGCGCTGATGATGCGAAAACCCTGATCAAGTTTTTCGACGTGGACCACGAACAATATCCGGCTCAATGCTCCGTAGCCGATCAATCCAAGTCGGCCTTCGTCGTTGCGGCTGGCGTCAACCAGGCGGGCACCCAAATCGAAGAACACTTCGGTGGCCTCGTCAAACGTCACACCGTCGTGTTTGACCTTATTTTCCGCGGCTTTGGCTTCGTTCCACTCGAAAACGACGCCCTTGACAACTTTCAGGACTGTCTTTTCCATATCTTCAATGTATATACAAAAAATGGGAAAGTCAAGCTTCGCGCACGGCCTGTATCAAGCGTGTTTCCTGCCATTGGTAGCGCACGACGATCGTGCTGAAACGGCCGCGGGGGGCGGAAGCTGTCGGCAAAGAGTGCGGCGCGCGCGGAGGCGGTTCGATACAGCGCCAGGGGTTCGCCCAAAATCCAGCGTCGCACGGACGTGTCGCCCAGCTCGTGGGTCGGCGCGGCGACATACCAGGCGTTGCGCAGGAACATGACGCTAGAGAAACGCCGATCCGCCCTCGACCGCCAGCGACTGGCCGGTGATGAAGGCACTCGCAGGTGTCGCGAGAAACAGCAGCATGCCCACCAGGTCCTCCGGCACTTCCAGCCGCTTGACGCACTGCATGTCGACCACTTTGGCGCGCATGGCGTCGCTTCGCGCGGGGTTGTCGACCTCGGTTTCGGTCAGGCCCGGCAGGATGCAGTTGACCGTCACGCCGTGCGGCCCCAGTTCTGTGGCCATCGCGCGCGTCATGCCGATGATCGCGGCCTTCGAGGTGACGTAATGGGTGAACATCGGCAGGCCCAGCGGCACGGTGGAAGACGAGATGTTTATGATGCGGCCCCAGCCGGCGCGGCGCATGCCGGGTGCAACCGCGCTGGCGCACAGCCAGCTGCCGGTGACGTTGACCTGCATCACGCGCTGCCATTCGTCGAACGGAATCGCGTCAAACGCCTGGCGACCGAGCGGGGTGAAGATCGCGGCGTTGTTGATCAGCACCTCGACCGGCCCGAGCGCGGCTTCGATCGCCACCACCGCGGCCTGCACCGACGCTGGCGCGCCGACGTCGGTGGTCACCGCGAAGGCACAGCCGCCCTCGGCGGCGATCTCGGCTGCGACGGCTTGAGCCTTGGCAGCATTGATCTCGGCGATGCCGACTTTCGCGCCGGCGCGGGCGAATTCCAGCGCGTAAGTGCGGCCGATGCCTTGCCCGGCGCCGCTGATCATCACCACCCGGCCGGCCACACTGATGCTGTCGATGACGCCAGCCATGCCGGTTACCAGACGCCGATCTTGACGCCGCCCGCAGCCGACGGGCTGGGCCGGAGATTGACGGCTTCATCAGGCATGGCGATGCGGTTGCGGCGCGCGCGCATCCAGTCGAACATCAGGTGATACAACTCGTCGCGCGCGGCGGCATAGGGCGCGCCGGGATCGCGGCCGCGGTCGTGCAATTCGAGCGGATCGTCCTTCAAGTCGAACAGTTGCGGTGGAAAAGTCGGGCCGAAGTGCACCAGCTTCCAGCACTTGGTGCAGGTCATCACCATGCGCGCCTCGCGCGACTTGAGCCCCAGCTTGCGCGCGGTCGGATAGATGTCGAAGTCGAGTTCCGAGAATGCCGCTTCGCGCACGCCGCCGCCCTTGCCATGCAACAGCGGCAGCAGCGAATGGCCTTCCAGAATGTGGGTCGGAATGGCTTGCCCCAGCGCATCGAGAAAGGTCGGCACCAGGTCGACCGCCTCGACCAGCTCGTCGCACACCGCGCCGCGTTTGGCGCCTTCGGAGGGGTCGACGATGATGAACGGCACCTGCACGCCCTGCTCGTACATGAATTCCTTCTCGCCCTGCCAGTGGTCGCCCATGTAGTCGCCGTGGTCGGCGGAGAACACGATCAGGGTGTCCTCCAGGCGCCCGGCCTTTTGCAGAAATGCGGTGAGCCGCCCGAGATGGTCGTCGATCTGCTTGACTAAGCCCATGTAGGCCGGCAGCACGTTCATCCGCACTTCATCTTTCGAGAACGAAACGGATTCGGGATGCTCCTGGAAGCCGCGAAATATCGGGTTGGCCGCATCGCTCTTCTCCTCATCCGAGCGCACCGGCGCCTGTATGTCTTCCGGCCCATACATGTCGTGATACGGCGCCGGCGCGATGTAGGGCCAGTGCGGCTTGATGTAGGAAAGATGCAGGCACCAGGGCTTGTCGCCCTGCTCGGTGATGAAGTCCATCGCCCGCGCGGTGGTGTAGGCGGTCTCGGAGAATTGCTCCGGCAGGCGGGTGGGACGATGGGCGTTGCGCAGCAGCCAGCCGCTGGCGATCTCGCCGGCCTCGTCGGTGCCGGCATTGGCCCATTCGTGCCACGGGTTGGGGCTTGCGAAACCGT
>JAYTDE010000443.1:0-3141 GCA_043736195.1 Burkholderiales bacterium
TTTGCCGACACTCATGCGCTTTTGCCGCGCGACGAAAGCGAAGCCGGTGCCCAATTCGAGCAGCACGCCTTCGATCTCGCGCAGGATGGCGGTTTCGAGATCACGCTCGCTGTAGGCCCCTTTCAATCCCAGAAAATCTAGCAGGTAGGGATCGCGGAACACAGTGTCGGGCGTGACGCGGCCATCGCGCAGGCTGGCGATTTCAGTCGAAATGACAGCGTGTGTATTTTTCGAGAGGGCCGTGCGCTGGAACAGCATGCCGCCGATTTTTTTGCGCAGGGTGCGCACATCCCAGCGCTCGATGCGGCACATCTCGGCGTAGAAATCACGGGCCAGCGGGTCTTTGATGGGGAACAGTTCCATGAAATGGCTCCAGCTCAATTGTGTCGACAGCGTCGACACAATTGCCTTGTCAGGAAACGCCTGCGAGAACTGGATCGAACGATAGAGCGCACGGAGCGTAAAACCTTCACCGTACTCGTTGGTCAATTCTCGTGACACTGTCACGAGAATCCGCCTCCCGTAGGCCGCCCGCCCCTCGTCAAGATTCTCTTTCAGGAGCCGCCGCCCGACATGCCAGCACAGCATCGTGTGGGTCGCATTGGCTGCCGTGGCGACGCGCCGCCGCGATCAGCCCGCGCAGGTCGGTCAGCAGGCCCGCTTCATCAACGGCGGCCAAGGTTTGCCGTGCGGCGGTTTTCACAACCGCGGTCTTCGCTGTTGCGGTCTTGGCCACTGCCTTGACTTTTCCGGGCTTGATGTTCTTCGCACTCATGGGGCCAGTTTATGCAAGGGATGTAAGTGGGAATTCATTCGATCACCTTCTCCGCACTGATCAGCAAGGCCTGCGGAATCTTCAGGCCCAGCGCCTGCGCGGTCTTGCCGTTGATGAAGAGTTCGAACCTGGTCGGCTGCTCGACCGGCAGGTCGGCGGGTTTGGCGCCCTTGAATATCTTGTCGATATAGGTGGCCGAGCGGCGCATGATTTCGAAGTAGCTCGGCCCGTAGCTCGCCAGGCCGCCGGCTTCGACGAATTCGCGCAGGCCCGCCACCGCGGGCAGGCGGTGCCTGCCGGCGATTTCCGCCACCAGGCGCACTTGCGCATTGAGCAGCGTATCCGGAATCACGATCAGCGCCGCGGCCTTGTCGCGCTTCATCGCCGCGAATGCCGGCTCGATCTCTTGCACGGTGCGTGCTTCGGCCGGCACAATGCCGATGCGCAACCCCTGCGCCGCCGCCGTCAGGCTGGCCAGGCTCGCCACCGAAGTGGAGTTGGCGGGATTGAAGAGCGCGGCCACGCGGGTCGGCTTGGGCGCCATGCCCAGCAGGATCTCCAGCCGCTTGGGCATGATCTCGATCATCATGAGCGAGGTGCCGGTGATATTGCCGCCGGGGCGGCCCAGGGTCTTGACGAAGCCGTCGCTCACCGGGTCACCGGCGATGCCCATCACGATCGGGATGGTGCTGGTGGCCTTCTGCGCCGCGCCGATGGCTTGTGCGCCGACCGCCAAGATCAGGTCGACCTTCAATTGCACCAGCTCGGCGGCCAGGCCCGGCAGGCGCGCCGGGTCGCCGCCGGCGAAGCGCCACTCGATCAGCAGGTTCCTGCCCTCGACATACCCCAGCTCGCGCATGCCTTGCGGAAAGCCGCCGAGGAAGTCGGCGTCGATCGAAGCGGGGCGGGCGCGCGGAGCCAGGTAGCCGATGCGCCAGACCTTGCCGGCTTGCTGGGCGAAGGCCGGCAAGCCGTGCGCCAGCGCGCCAGCGCCGGCGGCTGCGATGAGTGTGCGGCGGGCGTTCATCTGCGGCTTTCCGCGAAACATCGCGTGCATGTTCCGCACCAAAGGTTTGGGCTCGAAGATATGACCCAAACCGGCTTCATCGCGGGATTTTCCCCGCCATTCGATCAGTCATTCGATCACCCGCTCGGCACTGATCAAGAGCGCTTGCGGAATCTTCAGGCCCAGCGCCTGCGCGGTCTTGCCGTTGATCAACAGTTCAAACTGCGTGGGCTGCTCGATCGGCAACTCGCCCGCTTTGGCGCCCTTGAAAATGCGCTCCACATACGACGCCACCCGCTTGAGCGAATCGCCTTCGCGTGGCGAGTACGACAGCAGGCCGCCGGCTTCGGTGAAATTCCGGTTGCCGCTGGCGGTGGGCAGGCGCAGTTGCGCAGCCTCGTCGGCAAGCACGCGCGCCAGTTGCGCGAATACGCTGTCGCGCGCCAGGATCAGGGCTTCGCCGCGTTCACGCTTGATCGCCGCGAACACGTTCGCCAGATCGGCCTGGTTGCGCGCCTCCAGCGGCAACAGCCTGGCGCGCGTGCTGCGCGCGGCGGCCTGCAGGTTCTCCAGCATCAGCAGGTTGCCGGAGTTGGCCGGGTTGATCAGCACGGCCACGCGGGTGAGCCTGGGCTGGGTGGCCGCGGTAATGGCCAGCAGCATCTCCAGAAGCTTGGGGCCGGTCTCGGGCGACATGGTGCTCAAGCCGGTGATGTTGCCGCCGGGACGGGCCAGAGATTTGGCGAAACCGCTGTGCACCGGGTCGGCCGAATTGATCATCACGATCGGCAGTGTGGCCGATGCCCTTTGCGCGGCCTCGGTGGCGGTGGTGTTGGCGGTGACGATCAGATCGACCTTGAGACGCACCAGCTCTTCGGCATGGCTTTTCAGGCGCGCGCTGTCCAAGTCGGAATAGCGCCATTCGATGGCAAGGTTTTTGCCTTCGATATAGCCGGCCGCGCGCAGCGCCTGCTGCAATTCGCGTTGCAAGCGCAGTACTGCGTCGCCCTGCTGGCTGGTTTGGGACAACACGCCGATGCGCCACAGTTTGCCGCTCTGCTGGGCGAATGCGGGCAATGCGCTGGCCCATGCACCGACGCCCAGCGCGGCGAGGATTTGACGTCGTGGATTCACGCAGGCTCCCTGTTTCGCAAAATTTAAGAACACCGGCGCGCAACCGAAAATGCTATGGTTCTTACTCTGTAGTACCAAGCAGAAGACAGCATGGACGCATCCACCGTAACACGCAAGGGGCAGGTGGCGATTCCGCAGGAAATCCGCCGTGCGCTGGGTATGTGCCAGGGCAGCCGCGTGGCATTTGTCGCCAGGAACGGCAAGGCTGAATCGTCAGGCGCGGCGC
>JAYTDE010000444.1:0-5830 GCA_043736195.1 Burkholderiales bacterium
TTCCTCAGTGGTAATCCTGGTAGTCCACAGCTTCGGCGTCCTCGCCTGTGAACTTGAATGTCAGCCGCCAATTGCCGCTGACCCAAACGGACCAGCGGCCGGCGTCGCCGCCGATCAACCGGTGCAGTGTCCAGCCGGGCTTGTCCATCTCCTCGGGCGCTTTGGCGACGTTCAGAATCGCCAGTTGGCGCGCCAGTTTGTCGGCGTGCGACGGCTGGATGCCCGCCTTGCTCCCTGTCAGGAAGAACTTCTCAAGCCGCTTGTGAGCAAAACCATTGATCATGAAATATTGTATCTCATGGCGATACGCATCGAAAATGGATCAAGCCGCCGCACGCAGCGGTGCGCGGTCTCCTGGCCTGAACCAGGACGCGCGGCGAATCGGCAGGAGCGGGAGCATGGTGATCCAAGTCGGGTGATACCGGCTGACAATTGACCGGCAATCCGCAGTAACTCCGGTTAAAAATCGACCAGGGCATTTGATCCGCTTTCCGGCGCAACGGTGGCGTCCGGTCTCAGGTCAAAATTCACCGGCACAGGTGGTCAATATTCAACCGGCGCCAACACGCCTGGTATCTCGCGGCTGTCAACCCTCAAATTATGGCAATTTGACGTATATGGCATTTTGAAATAATATGCGCACACTACCTGATTCTCGAATCTGAATACTCAAACCTGAATCCTAAATCTACATACTCGAAGCGACGCCTGAGTTGACTGCAGGCCAGAAAGGAACACCGTATGAATCAATCCCGGACAACCCCGGTCCCGAAGCCGCTGCCGTCGGGACTTATTTTGAAAGCCGGCCATGCGCGTCATCTCAAAATCGCGTCTCAAGGAGTTTCAACTGATCCATCCGCGGGCCGCGCGACCGCTTGATACCTGGTACCAGATCGTTTCCCGTCAGGATTTTGCAGACTTCAATGCCCTCAAGAGTACGTTTGGCGCCTCAGTGGACAACGTGTCTCCCCTCGTCGTCTTCGATATCGGCGGCAACAAGTATCGGTTGATCGCCTCGATCCATTTCAACACGAAGATTTGTTACGTTCGCCACATACTGACGCATGCCGAGTACGACCTTGAGAGGTGGAAAAAATGACTCCATGATGAATTTCAATCTGAATACGCCACGCGAACGTCAGCGGCTGATTTCCGCATGGACGCTGGTCCGGGAGTTCACCGGCCTGGGCCCGATCCGCTCGCCAGCCGACTACAAGGCCATGCGAAAACTGGCCGATCAGCTGGTGGACCAGATCGGCGACCAAACCGATCATCCGTTCGCCGAGCTGCTCGAGGTCGTGCTCGAACTCATGGAGTCATGGGAAGACGACCACGTCAGTATCGAACAGCAAGCGCCGAAGGAAGTGCTCGCCTATTTGATGAAGTCCAACGGCATGAAGCAGACCGATCTGGCGGAGATCGTTTCGCAGGGAACCCTGAGCAACATTTTGCAGGGCAAGCGCGAAATCAGTAAGCAGTTGGCCAAGAAGCTGGCCGAACGCTTCAGCGTGAACGTGGCCGTGTTTCTGTAAATTCGCCGGCGTGGATGCCGCGCATGGACTCCCGCCCCCACTGCACCGTCAACCGCCGCCTGGTGATCCTGCTGTGTTGATACCGGCTGACAATTGACAGGTGTGTTTGACCCGCTTGCCGGCGCAACGTTGGCATCCGGTCTCTGATCAATATTCAACCGGCGCCAACAACTGGAGCGCTGGCGTGGTGTGGCGCTATCCCGGCGCGATTCAACGCCGTGCCGACCACGGCCGCGATGGACAAAGGCAGCAAGGGCGCCTGGTGTCGCGCCGATGGCGTGCTCCCCCGCGACCTTGCCGGCTGGCAGCAAAGCGCCACCCAGGCCTTGGCCCAGCCCTAAGTTGCCCTGCCGCGCGAGACGCTTCGCCACCACATCGGGAGAAACCTTCCATCCAGTCAGCAACGGAATCGCGCGCACCGGCAACGCATCCCGATCGCCGATGCATACGACGAGACTGCCACTATCCATGGCTGCCCCCTGCAAGTGCCTCCTTCAGGAAAGGGGCCGGACAGGCGGGTGAAGGCGACCCGCTTTTGCAGCCAATCACGTTGCGACCCGGTCACGCCAGGACGGCAACGCGCTGCACCGGCTTGACCTTGATCTTCTTCCCGCGCTCGGCATGCCAGAGGTCGTACTGGACCTGCGTACGCAGCCACGTCTCCGCACTGCCGCCGAGCCACTGCGCAAGCCGGATCGCCATATCAGCGCTGATCGCGGCGCGGCCGTTGATCGCGCGTGACAGCGCCACGCGGGAAACTCCCAATTGGTTCGCCGCCTCGGTTACAGAAAGGCCGAGATCAGGCAGCACGTCTTCACGGATGATCAGGCCGGGATGGGGCGGATTGAACATCTTCATGGTCGATTCCTCAGTGGTAATCCTGGTAGTCCACGCCTTCGGCGTCCTCGCCCATGAACTTGAGTGTCAGCCGCCAATTGCCTTTGACCCAAACGGACCAGCGTCCGGCATCACGCCCGATCAACTGATGCAGTTTCCAGCCGGGCTTGTCCATTTCCTCGGGCGCCTTGGCGACGTTCAGAATCGCGAGTTGACGCGCCAGTTTGTCGGCATGCGATGGCTGGATACCCGCCTTGCTGCCGGTCAGGAAGAACTTCTCAAGGCCCTTGTGGGCAAAGCTCTTGATCATGCGTTATTGTATCTCATGGCGATACACCATGCAAATCGATCAAGCCACCGCACGTAGCGCTGCGCGTTCTCCTGGCCTGAACCAGAACGCGCGGCGCATCGGCAGGAACAGGAGCCTGGTGATCCAGGTCGGTTGATACCGGCCGACAATTGACCGGCTATCCGCAGTAATTCCGGCTGAAAACTGGCCAGGGCGTTTGACCCGCTTGCCGGCGCAACGATGGCGTCCGGTCTCTGGTCAAAATTCAACCGGCACAGGTGATCAATATTCAACCGGCGCCAACAGGCGATCACCGAGGTGTTGACGCCGGCCCCAACTTGCCGTCCCTCCCTCCACCCAGCGACCGGGTTTCGGTTTCCCTTCGGTCGAAATCTCGGCACCGCCTTGATTGCAATCGAAAGCCCTTCCGGGCGACCGAACGGGCACCGCTTTCGGTTCGGCCTGGGTTCGGTTGGCGGGCAGCGGTTCGGTTGGCGGTGCTAAACTACTTGCAAATCTTGGCGTTGCTTCCCCGTCATCGCCCTATGTCTGATTCTGTCAATCCGCAGGTCCCTGGTTCGAGCCCAGGTAGGGGAGCCAAAATCCTTCGCGGGAGGTTCCAAAAATGGAAACCGTGATCATCGAAGCGGAAGTGCCTGAATCGGTGGCCAGCGCTCTCATGCAACTGCCCGCCGACGAGAAAGCGCATTTGCGCCGCGTCGTTTCCGCAGCGGTGGTTGAGTTCGCCGAAGGCGCTGCCCCTACAGATTCTTCCAGCGAGGCTGACTCGTGGGACAGCTTTCTGCGGCAGAGTGCCGACCTCGCCGTCGCGGGATTGCCGACAGATTTTTCAGCCAATCACGACCACTACCTCCACGGCGCACCCAGGCGCGACACCACGCCTTGACCGGGTTGGTCTTCGTCGATACCGCAGCCCTCATCGCCCTGCTAAGCCGCGATGACTCCTGGCATGCGCGCGCGCATGAACAGTTCGCAGTCTTGTCCGGACAACGCCGCCCTTTGCTGACCGTGGACTCGGAAACCCCAGCACTGGCGTCCAACCTGAGCTACAGGTCGCCAGTGCAGGTCCGTACTCAAGTGTTCAAATTCACAAGCCGCAACACAAGTTCGTGAATGGCGGTGTACGGTTGAACACCATCGTGAGCTTGGGTCGCTGCCGCCCTGACCCTGGCTCGGCGGACCGCATCCTCCAGCCGTGACTTGGTTGCCTCCCAGTGCCCGCCCTGCCCCTTGTCATAAGCCGGCAAATACACCTTGAGGCGCTCGTAGACTAAAGCTCGGTGGAGCGGTGCATGAACGTCTTCGAAATGCTGCAGCAGCCATAACTCAAAGCAAGGTACCGAGGCGACGGAATGGAAGGGAACGCGATTGCCCTCATCATTCTTGAGCTTCCCATCGAGCGCGTCGGCCTTGTTCAATGCCTGGTGATAACTGGCGTGATCGTCCCGATCGAAAACCGCATAGATGCGATCGAATGCCCCACCTTCGAAACCCTTGGCTCGATCGCCTTCGCGAAACAGTAACTCGGCATATTCCACCACTTGGATCGGTTGCGTGCCCAGCGCGCTCGGCCATACCTGCACATGTGCGGTGGCCAATCGAAAGTCCCGACGAATTTCGTCCAGATACCGGGGTTCGGTCTTCGCGCCCTCGCAAACGATGAGCAGACGCTCATAAGGCTCGCGCTGCGCGGCGCGCCGTCTCAAGTCACGCGCCTGTTGGCGGTGCTTGGGCTGATTGTCCTTTCCCATGATGGATCCGGCGCCAGTGGCTTCTCAGGCAATCGCCGCCTCTGCCGCACCCACGACATTCCCGTCTTGACGTTTGGGAACGTGTTTCAGGATATCCGGAAGTTCGGCAAAAAAAGGCACAGCGCCATATCGTCCCATCAGATAGCCGCGCTCCCATGCCTCATGTTTACGAGGGCTGAAATCGGTCAGCGGGTATAGGCGCGCGGCCTGATCACGGTCTTTCTCGATGAACCAGATCTGATCCCGGCGAAACAGCGTGTGATCCAGCAGCGACGTGTCGTGCGTACTGAAGATGAGCTGGGCACCTGCCTTGTTCAGCGCGGGATCATGGAACATCGAAATCAGGCGCCGGACCAACAGCGTGTGCAAACTGCTGTCGAGTTCATCCACGACAAGGACGTGGCCTCCCTTCAATACATCGAGCACGGGAGCCACCAGCCCATACAGGCGCTGCGTACCTGCGGATTCCTCATGCAGCTCGAACGTGGCCGCACCCTTTGACGTCGAATGTCGGAAGGTCGGCACGAGAAATTCGCCTTCCTCGCGACTCGCTTGCGTCAACCCCCCCGCATTGAAGACCACCTGACTACGAAAACCCTTGCGCGGCACCGCGACAACATCGGCGATGCTGATGTCGGCTGCCGACAGGAAATCGCGAATCGCTACGCGACCTTCATCTGTCGCGAGCATCGCAGTGGTGAAGTCATGGTTGACGACAGCGGTGGCCGGCAGGAAAACGATGCTGTCGACGACCCACCGGAACACCGGGCCAAGCAGGTCGCTGTTCAGCTGCGCGGCGGTGGAAAGAAAAAGAGCATTGGAGCGCGTACTTTCCTGCCAGAGCTTGCGCGGTCCGGTGAGTTGGGTGCTGAATTCGTATTCGTAAGTCTCACCATCTTCCGCAAGGTGACGGTTGAACCACTGAGCGGGCTTGGCGCTGCGATAGACCAGCAGCGACTCACTGACGATGCGCTGCGGCGTCATCGCAAAGGCGTACTGATGGCGCACGCCGCCCAACAGAAAGGTGATCTCGAATCTGGTGGGCTCCTTGACGAAGCCTTCGTCGAGCCGGAAAGGCTGGACGTTGTAGATCTGGCCTGGTTGGATGATCGCCGCGGATTCCGCGACCACCGCACGCATGTAGTTCAGCGCGAAGAGCAGCGTCGACTTGCCACTGGCGTTCGGGCCATAAACCACCGCGCTGCGTACCGCGTTGGGTTGCCCCTTCAAACCCGTCGGCGTCAAATGAGTCTCCGCCAGTTCCTCGTCACCCCCGGATGCGACGAGACTGAACGCTTGCTCATCGCGAATCGATCGGAAGTTTCGCACTCGAAATTCCAGAAGCATGATGGGTCTCCTATTTACTATTATTCTTATTTTTGCATATTTTCTTCCAATTC
>JAYTDE010000445.1:0-2020 GCA_043736195.1 Burkholderiales bacterium
CTGAATGATCATGAAGGCGTTGAAGGGGCTGATGCAGGCGCCCATGTTGCGCAAGGGCACCACGCGCGCACGGCCGATGTAGGCCGCCGCGCCCAGCGCCTGGGTGTAGACCACGCCGTGATACGAAACATCGGGTTCGTTCAGGCGTCGAAACTTTGCGGCATGCTCGGCCCACGGGAACTTGCCGGAATCGACGATCATGCCGCCAATCGAATTGCCGTGCCCGCCCAGATACTTGGTGAGCGAATGCACCACGATGTCGGCGCCGTGTTCGATCGGCCGGCACAGGTAAGGCGAAGGCACGGTGTTGTCGATGATCAGCGGCACGCCATGGCGGTGCGCCACGGCGGCGATGGCGGCGAAGTCGGTGATGTTGCCCAGCGGATTGCCGATCGATTCACAGAACACCGCCTTGGTTTTGTCATCGATCAGGCGGCCGAAGGATTCCGGGTCGCGATGGTCGGCGAAACGAGTGGTGATGCCCATCTGCGGCAAGGTGTGCGCCAGCAGGTTGTAGGTGCCGCCATAGAGCGCGGTGGAAGCGACGATGTTGTCGCCGGCTTCGCTGATGGTCTGGATCGAATAGGTCACCGCCGCCTGGCCCGAGGCCAGCGCCAGGCCGGCGATGCCGCCCTCAAGCTCGGCGACCCGCTTTTCGAGCACATCCTGGGTCGGGTTCATGATCCGCGTGTAGATGTTGCCCGCGACCTTCAGGTCGAACAGGTCGGCGCCGTGCTGGGTGTCGTCGAAGGCGTAAGCCACGGTCTGGTAGATCGGTACCGCCACCGCGCGGGTGGTGGGCTCCGGGGTATAGCCGCCGTGCACGGCGATGGTCTCGAATTTCATGCGCGTCTCCTCCTTTGGTTGGTTTGCATCCGGATGATCCACTATACCCAAGGCGGCGGCGCAAAACCATATCGGGATCATCTGCTGCAGCGCGCAAACCGGGGATGCGACCTGACTTTTGCTTGCGCCCGCAAGGCCGGTACAATCCCACCGCGGCCACTCTCAGCTGATCGCGCCTCCCCGTAGAGGGTCCGAAGAACACAAGAAAGGGCATGACCCTGCGCCTGCGTCTGTTCGTCAAGTATGCCGCGCTGATCGTGGTGTTAGTCGGCGGCGCGCTCATCGCCAGCGGGGTGATCAGCCTGTTTTTCGCCTGGAACCAGAGCCGCGATTCGTTGTTCGCGATACAGCGCGAAAAGGCCGACGCGGCCGGCTATCGCATCGAGCAGTACATACGTACGATCGAGCATGAAATCGGCTGGACCGCCCTGCCGCGGGTGGTCGAAGGCGGCGACGTGATGGACCAGCGGCGCATCGAGTTCCTCAAACTGCTGCGCCAGGCGCCGCAGATCACCGAAGCCAGCTGGATCGACCGTGGCGGCAACGAACAAGTACGCGTTTCGCGCCTGGCGATGGATGCGATGGCGGCCAACACCAACCTGCTCACCGACCCGCGCGTGGTCGGCACCAAGGATGGCGCCACATGGTTCGGCCCGGTCACCTTCCGCAAGGACACAGAACCCTACATGGCCATCGCCCGCCCGGCCGGCGGGCGCGACGGCGGCACCACCGCGGTCGAGGTCAATCTCAAGTTCGTGTGGGATGTGGTCTCGCAACTGCGCGTCGGGCGCACCGGCATCGCCTACGTGATCGACGAAGAAGGCCATCTGGTGGCGCATCCGGACATCAGCCTGGTGCTGCAAAAGCTCGACTGGACCAAGCAAGCGCAGGTACTGGCGGCACGCAAAGCCGGTCCTGAAACCCAGGTGCGGCATATCGAAGCGTTCAACCGCGACGGCAAGCCGGTGCTGGCCGCGTTCGCGCGCATCCCCTCACTGGACTGGCTGGTGATGGTCGAGGTGCCACGTGCGGAAGCACTCGAACCGCTGCTGGAAACCCTGTACCGCACCCTCATCGTACTGTTCGCCGCCCTGTCAATCGCGGTGCTTGCCAGCGTGTTCCTGGCGCGGCGCATGGTGCAGCCGATCCGCGCGCTGCAGGATGGCGCGGCGCA
>JAYTDE010000446.1:0-2022 GCA_043736195.1 Burkholderiales bacterium
ACGGCAAGCATGCGCGCACCGCGATCGGCGTGGCCGAATTGCCGCACGGCATCGCGGTGGAGATCAACGGCGAATTCGAGGTGCGTTGATGCCGTTTGAGGAAGCATGCGTGCCTGTGCCGGCAGCGGGCGGGGGTGGGCAATGAGTGCGACAGGACGCGGCATGACCGCGGCTGAGAAGATCATTGCGCGTACCTGCGGCGTGGAGCGGGTACAGGCCGGCGACATCGTGTTCCCGAACCCGGACATGGTGATGATCCATGACAACATGGTGCCCGGCGTCAAGCGGGTTCTCGACGAACTGGGCATCGATCGCCTGGCGCAACCCGAAAAAGTGGTGATGGTGACCGACCACGAAGTGCTGTACGGCAGCGCACGTGCGGCGCAATACGGATCGATCAACCGCGGCGCGGCCAGGCGCTGGCAGGTCGGGCGCTTTTTTGACGTCGGCCGTGGCGGCCACGGCCATGTGTTTCCGCTGGAAATGGGCATGCTGCTGCCCGGCATGTTCTATTTCGACAACGACCGTCACTGCACCAACGCCGGCGCGATCGGCGCTGTGGGTTTCCGGATGGGCATGGAGATCGCGCGCGTGCTGGCCACCGGCACCAACTGGATCATGGTGCCCAGGACGCTCAAGCTGACGCTCTCCGGCCATCTCGCCGCGGGCGTGTATGCGCGCGATCTCGGTGCCCATATCGGGTCGCTGGTGAGCCAGCGGCAACTGCCGTTCGACCTCGACTATCGCATTCTTGAATTCGCCGGCGCGCTCGACCAGTTCAACTTGGCCGCGCGGGTGGGGCTGTGCAGTGCGCCCACAGAACTGGGCGCCTATGGCGTGTTTTTTCCGCCTTCGGCGGAGATTCTGCTGCAGGCGCGCAGCGTTGCGCAACAGGCATTCACGCCGGTTTACTCCGACCCCGATGCAGCCTACGAGATGGAGGCGGAGATTGATGTCGCCGCTCTCGAACCCCAGGTCTCGCTGCCCGGCGGGGTGCAGAACGCGGTTCCGGTGTCGCAGGTGGCCGGCACACCGGTCGATCATGCGTTCATCGGATCGTGCGCCTCAGGCATGTACGAAGACATGGCCATCGCTGCGCAGTATCTGGCTGGACGGCGCATTGACCAAAGGGTGCGCCTGTTCGTGGTGCCGGGGTCGGAGGCCACCACGCGCCGGCTTGCCGCCGATGGGCTGATGCAGGTCTTGCTGGATGCCGGCGCGGTGCTGCTGCCGGCCGGTTGCGGGCCGTGCAACGATGCGGTGGTGGGGCCGATCGATTCCGGCGAAGTGTCGATTTCGACCGCAACCAACAATCCGTCGGGGCGCTTTGGTGCGCGCGACGCGCGCCTGTATCTGGGCAGCCCGGCGACAGTGGCGGCCTCGGCCGTCGCTGGGCATATCGTCGACCCGCGAGCCGTGGCACGCGCCCTCGCATGACGCCCGTGTACAGCGCCGGGTTGCCGTTTTCGCATTGACTCTCAAGGAGATCGCCGCATGTGTCCGACCCCATCGCTTCGTCTGGCCGCGCTCTTTGCCGTAGCCGTCCTGACCGCAACGCAGCCCTTGCAGGCGCAGGCGCAGGCGCAGAAGTACCCCGAACGCCCGCTACGCATCATCGTGCCCTTCCCGGCCGGTGACGGCATCGACCTGCAGGCGCGGCTGATCGGCCAGCAATTGGCTGACCGTCTCGGCCAGCAGGTGCTGGTGGACAACCGTCCCGGTGCCGGCACCCTGATCGGCACCGAGGCGGCGGTCAAGGCCCCGGCCGACGGCTACACGATCCTGCTCATCACCACCACTTTCGCCATCAATCCCAGCCTGCACCCCAAGGTGCCCTACGACCCGCAGAAGGACTTCACGGCGCTGATCCAGACCACCGCGATTCCGCTCATCGTCGTTGCCAGCAACCAGTTCGCTCCCAACAACCTGCCCGAGATGCTGGCGTTGGCGAAGCAAAAGCCTGGGATGCTCTCGATGGGCAATTCCGGCATCGGCACCTCGGCCCACATCGCGATGGAGTTG
>JAYTDE010000447.1:0-12380 GCA_043736195.1 Burkholderiales bacterium
ATAAACCTGAGCGTATCAGCTGCGATCGGGTTTATCGCACTGTTTGGCCAGGCGGTACTCAACGGCGTAGTGATGGTGACGGTGTTCAATCAGTTGCGCAGCGCCGGCATGGCGCCGACGCAGGCGGTTCTGGAAGGCTCGATGCAACGTCTGCGTACGGTGCTGATGACCGGGCTTTTGGCCATGCTGGGACTGTTGCCGATGGCCTTGTCGACCGACATCGGTTCGGAGACGCAGAAGCCGCTGGCGGTGGTGGTGATCGGCGGCCTGATCTCGGCCACGCTCCTGACGCTTGTCGTACTGCCGGTGCTTTACGTTGCTTTCAACCGCGATTGGACCAGATTCGCCCGGCGTGGGTCGATGATGGCGCAGAGAGTCTTGCGACCGCGCAAGCGGTAGCGGGGTGCAAAGTGGCGTTGCGGGCGGGTGTTTCAAAATTGACGGGTTTACGCTTGTGTCGGCCGATAAAATAACTTATACTATTTGGCTGTCCGCTGTTGGAGTGTTGTAAAAATATGCCTACCGTCCGCCTTAAGGAAAATGAGCCTTTCGAAGTCGCGATGCGCCGTTTCAAGCGCACGATCGAGAAAACCGGTCTTTTGACCGAATTGCGCGCGCGCGAGTTCTACGAAAAGCCTACCTCGGAGCGCAAGCGCAAGCATGCGGCGGCCGTCAAGCGCACCTACAAGCGCCTGAAGAGCCAGCAGCTGCCGCCCAAGCTGTACTGATTTTCTGGTCGGCAGTTTCGGAAGGCCGCGGGCGTGTACTACCCCGCGGCTTTTTGTCGTTCTGGCCCAAGGGCAGTGACGGGATTGGCGCCCAATACCTATTGAAACACCGGAGTTGAGCATGTTTCTCAAGCAACGCATCACCGAAGACATGAAGGCCGCGATGCGCGCGCGTGACAGCCAGCGCCTATCGGCCATCCGCATGTTGCTGGCCGCCTGCAAGCAGGTTGAGGTGGACCGTCGCATCGAACTGGCCGACGCCGACGTCATCGCAATCGTCGAAAAGGAACTCAAGAAGCGCCGCGATTCTGTGACCCAGTATCGGGCGGCGAAGCGCGACGACTTGGCCGATGGCGAGGAGTTCGAGGTGGGTGTGCTGTCGGCCTACCTGCCGCAACAGGCCTCGCCAGACGAGATCGAAGCGGTGCTGGCGCAAGCGGTGGCCGAGGCTGGCGCGGTTGGGCCCGCTGCGATGGGCAAGGTCATGGCGGTTCTCAAGGCCAAACTGGCCGGGCGCGCCGATATGGCGCAATTGTCGGCTGCGGTCAAGGCCCGCCTCTCAGCCTGAAGCGCAAGCCTCCTGCGGCCGCGCAGCGCGACTCGCTAGACCACACGCTACTGGGGCGGGCCGGCTTTCTCGATACCGCTGATTTTGGTCCCGGGTTTCAGGTTTTTCGCCTTGAACCAGCCCAGGTTCATTTCCAGCGCGTAGCGCGCCGGCTTGGCGCTGCAGTGACTGTCCTCGGTTTGCGGCTTCATGTCCTCGATATTCAAAATGACCCCGGCGTCATCGAGAAATGCAACCGATAGGGGCAACAGCGTGTTTTTCATCCACATGCACTGCCGGTCACGCTCCGGAAACACGAACAGCATGCCGTCGTTGGCGCCCATCTTTTCGCGCAGCATCAGGCCCTGCATGCGGGTGCCGTGGTTCGCGGCGACCTCCGCCTTGATGAGGTAGAGGCCGATCTGCAACTGGGTCGTGGGCAGTTGCGGCTGCCCCTGGGCGCGTGCGCCGGGCGTCGCAAACATGCTTGCCAGCAGAATCAGAAGTACAGCAACGCGCGATCGGCTATGGGCCATGGTGTCAACCACTCGACAAGGTTCGGAAAGAAGCCGGATTCTAGCCGCGTGGCGAGACGAGGTCCAAAAAAAACCGGGCCAAAAGCCCGGTTTTTTGACGGCAGAGATTTCTTGCGCGATTACTTCTTGGCCTCAGGCTTGGCTTTTTTCTCTTTCTTGGCTTTTTTCTCTTTTTTCTCTTTCTTCATCGGTGCGTCTTTTTTCATCTCAGCCTTGGGCGCATCGGCTTTCGGTGCGTCAGCCTTTTTGTCTTGCGCAAAGCCGACGGACGAAACGGTGGCGATAACGCCGGCGAGCAGTACGGACAGAAGTTTGTTCATTTTGGGTTCCTTGTCTTGAAGGTTCGAACGTTTTGCAGGATTGACCTCCTCGGTCACTGCGAATAACGCCGCCTCCACCGGCTGGTTGACAGTTTGCACACCGATTTTGCGAAATCACCGAAGTTTTCCGAAAACCTGTGCCAAAAAGACAAAAAGGCCGGTTTCCCGGCCATTCGGACCTGCCATGATGCGAACGGCCTACTTCCTTGCGGCGCTTCTGGACTGCTTGCCCGCTTTGCTCTTGCCCTTTTTCGCTTTGGCGTCGAATTTGAAGTAACCGACCGGATGCATTTCGGCCAGCCCAGCCGGAGCCTGGGCTGCGCTCGGGCCGGCACCGTCCCAAAAGGCTGCAGCTGTGATCGCAATCAGAAGCTTCTGCATGAGTCTTTCTCCCTGCAATAAATGGTCATTGGGACGTGCTGTGAACCTACCGCCTCACGGCAGGCACTGAACGCGACGGACTGTTTGCAGGTTGACGGCGCTTTTTTCCAAGTTGAGTCGCATCAAAATCACAGGATTGTCCTGGCGCCAGAATTCCGAGCTGGAACGGCCCGATGGAATGACGGATCAGGCGCAGCGTCGGCCACCCGCATTTTGCCGTCATGCGCCTTATTTGCCGATTTTTGCCCTCGGTTATCCGGATTTCGAGCCAGGTCGTGGGAATCGCCTGGCGCACACGGATCGGCGGCGAGCGCGGCCACAGGCCGGCCGGCTCATCAATGACACATGCCTTGCAGGCTTGGGTTACAAAATCGCCCAGGTCCACACCGGAGGTCAGGCGCCGCAGCGCCTCCGTGTCGGGCTTGCCCTCGACTTGCACCCAATAACGCTTTTCGAGTTTGTGGCGCGGATCGGCAATGCTGTGTTGCAGCGCGCCATCCGCGGTCAGAAGCAGCAGTCCCTCGCTGTCGGTATCGAGCCGTCCGGCGGCATACACTCGGGGAACCCTGACGTAGTCGGCCAGAGTCGGGTGGTCCTTGTGCGGGGAAAACTGGCATATCACGCCAAACGGTTTGTTCAGGCCGATCAGGCGGGAGTTCATCGATGCATCTTCCGGTGGGTGTCGGGCAAGCCCTTGCCCGCAGATCATGCTCGCGGCGGGTGGCCGCCCAATGGCGGGGTTGTGCCGCTCAACGTGCCTGGATATGTGAGGCCTGCTTGCCTTTTTGGCCCTGGGTCACCTCGAACTGCACCTTCTGGCCCTCCTTGATTGACTTGAATCCTGGCATGTTGATTGCTCAAAAGTGTGCGAACAGGTCCTCGCTGCCATCATCCGGGGTGATGAAGCCATAACCCTTCGCATCGTTAAACCATTTCACCGTTCCAGTAGCCATGCGAGCACCTGTTGAAATTGCGCCCTATTGCGCTTGCAATTGTCAAAGGCCGCGGGAAGCCGGGCCTCATCCGGGTTCGGAGCGTGCACTCCGCGTCGATTCTGGAACAATTCCCAAGTGCCGAAGCAGTATTTCCCGCGCCTTTGGAACTTCACGAACCAAACGTTTTGCGTTTTACGGCGTCTAATGCGGCAAGTCAAGCGACTTCCGGCGCCTGACTGCTGCTGCCGCCGGTTGTTGTATTTTTCACCACGAGGCCATTTGAAAACCCGGGTTGGCGCCCCATTTACCCTGTTATCCCGGTTGCGGAACAGATGCGGATGGATACAATTTCGACATGGCAAACAAGTTTGATTCGGACGGCGGCACAGTTCTTGAACAACAGAAGCAGCAGGTCAAACCGCCGCCGATGTACAAGGTGCTTCTGCTCAACGACGACTACACGCCGATGGAGTTCGTAGTCAGCACGATCCAGCAGTTCTTCAACAAGAGTCGTGAGCAGGCTACCCAGATCATGCTCAAGGTGCACCGCGAAGGCATGGCGGTTTGCGGGATCTATCCCAAGGACATGGCCGGTACCAAGGTCGACCTGGTGACCCAGCATGCGCGCGCGCATCAGCATCCGCTTCAGTGCACAATGGAAGAAACCGAGTAACCCTTCTGACAAAGCGCCACAAATTTTTGGGTGCCTCAAAAAGGTTTTGGTGTAGAGTTTGTTTGCATGCCGGATGCTCCGGCGATTAAGGCGAAAAATGATTGCGCAAGAGTTGGAAGTCAGCCTGCACATGGCGTTTGTCGAAGCGCGGCAAAAGCGGCACGAGTTCATCACGGTTGAACACCTGCTTCTGGCCCTGCTGGACAACCCGACCGCGGCGGAGGTGATGCGTGCGGTGGGCGCCAATATCGATGACCTGCGCAAGAATCTCGGCCAGTTCATCGGGGAACACACGCCCACGGTGGCCGGCACCGAGGATGTCGACACGCAGCCGACCCTGGGTTTCCAGCGAGTGATCCAGCGCGCCATCATGCATGTGCAATCGTCGTCGAACGGCAAGAAGGAAGTCACCGGCGCCAACGTGCTGGTGGCGATCTTCGGCGAAAAGGATTCGCACGCGGTGTACTACCTGCATCAACAGGGCATCACCCGGCTTGATGTCGTCAACTACATCAGCCACGGCATCACCAAGCAGCCGCCCGAAAAGGAAAAGGCGGGTGCCGACAAGGCCGAGAACCAGGAAGCCGAGCAGGAAAGCGATGGCAAGCAAAGCCCGCTGGAGCAATACACGCAGAATCTGAACAAATCGGCAGCCGAGGGCAAGATCGACCCGCTGATCGGGCGTGCGCTGGAACTTGAGCGGGTAATACAGACACTGTGCCGGCGCCGCAAGAACAACCCCTTGCTGGTGGGCGAGGCGGGCGTGGGCAAAACCGCGATCGCTGAGGGTCTCGCCAAGCTCATAGTCGAAGGCGAAGTACCGGAAATCCTCAAGGACTCGGTGGTCTATTCACTTGACATGGGCTCCTTGCTGGCCGGCACCAAGTACCGTGGCGATTTCGAGCAGCGCTTGAAGGGCGTGCTCAAGAAGCTGACCAACAATCCGAAGGCCATACTGTTCATCGACGAGATCCACACCTTGATCGGGGCAGGCGCGGCTTCCGGCGGCACACTGGATGCATCCAACCTGCTCAAGCCGGCACTCTCCAGCGGGCAACTCAAGTGCATCGGCGCCACCACTTATGTCGAATATCGCGGGGTGTTCGAGAAGGATCACGCGCTGGCGCGACGGTTCCAGAAGATCGATGTCAACGAGCCATCGGTGGACGAAACCGTGCAAATTTTGCGCGGCCTGAAATCGCGCTTCGAAGAGCATCATGGCATCAAGTATTCTGCTTCCGCCATCACGACCGCGGCCGAGTTGTCGGCACGCTACATCAACGATCGCCAGTTGCCCGACAAAGCGATAGACGTGATCGACGAAGCCGGCGCGGCGCAACGCATTCTGCCCAAATCCAAGCAAAAAAAGGTGATTGGCAAGACCGACATCGAAGAAATAATCGCCAAGATTGCGCGCATTCCGCCGCATAACGTCTCGTCGGACGATCGCAGCAAGCTGGCCAATCTCGATCGCGACATGAAGAACGTGGTGTTCGGCCAGGATCCGGCCATCGAAGCGCTGGCCGGCGCCATCAAGATGGCGCGATCGGGCTTGGGCAATCCGCAAAAGCCGATCGGTAACTTTCTGTTTTCCGGCCCGACCGGCGTCGGCAAGACTGAAGCGGCGCGTCAGCTTGCATACACCATGGGCATCGAGCTGATTCGCTTCGACATGTCCGAGTATATGGAGCGCCATGCGGTGAGCCGCCTGATCGGTGCGCCTCCCGGCTACGTCGGATTCGATCAGGGCGGTCTGTTGACCGAAGCGATCACGAAAAAGCCGCATGCGGTACTGTTGCTCGACGAGATTGAAAAGGCCCATCCGGACATTTTCAATATCCTCCTTCAGGTCATGGATCACGGCACCCTGACCGACAACAATGGTCGCAAGGCGGATTTCCGCAATGTAATCATCATCATGACCACCAACGCCGGTGCCGAAGCGCTGCAAAAGTCGTCGATGGGGTTCACCAATGCCAAACAGGCTGGCGATGAGATGGTCGACATCAAGCGTATGTTCACGCCGGAGTTCCGCAATCGCCTGGACGCGATTATCTCGTTCAAGGCGCTCAACGAGGATGTCATCCTGCGTGTGGTCGACAAGTTCCTGATGCAACTGGAACAACAGTTGCACGAGAAAAAAGTCGAAGCGATTTTCACCGACGCCTTGCGCAAGCATCTCGCCAAGAAGGGTTTTGATCCCCTCATGGGTGCGCGCCCGATGTCACGCCTGATCCAGGACACGATTCGCAAGGCCTTGGCCGATGAATTGCTGTTCGGCAAACTGGTGACAGGCGGCAAGGTTACTGTCGACCTCGAAGGCGAAGGCGAGGATGCCAAGGTCAAGCTCACGGTGCATGCTGGCGAGGAGCCCAAATCCGATGGCAAGACCAACGACGAACCGGTCGAGGTACTCTGAGATTTGCCAGCTTCACGCAAGGCCGCCTGCGGGCGGCCTTTTTTGTCGCCGCGCAGCATGTCTATATGCGTCCGGGCGCCTTCATTTATACGTGCGCATCGGGTACATTAGGCGTCGATCCGATTCACTGACATGCCCAAAAGGAGGCCACACAGCATGAGACTTGAACACGTATTGGCGTTGGCCCTGGCGTTTGCCGCGGCCTCGGCGTCGGCTCAGGATCGCCACCAGGGACGCAATCTGGCGGCGCAGTGTGCCAATTGCCATGGCACCAACGGACAAAGCCAGGGTGGCATTCCGGGCCTGGCCGGGCAGTCCCAGGCTGGCATGATCGCGCAGATGAATGCGTTCAAGAGCGGTCAGCGCAGCGGACCGGCGGCGACCATCATGCATCAGATCGCCAAGGGCTATACCGATGAACAAATCGCTCTGATGGCGGCGTTTTTCGCCGCCCAGAAGCCGGCCAGGTAGGGGGCGCCATGCAAAATTCCAACAGACGATTCGACCGTCGCGATTTTCTTAAGGGCGCAGGCGCGGCCGGTGCGCTGGCAATGGCCGGTTGTGCCACCACCGGAGCGCCACCGGCCAAGATCGGGCGCGTCATCGTGATCGGCGGAGGTTATGGTGGAGCCACCGCTGCCAAGTATCTGCGCATGTGGTCGGAGGGCGCGATCGAAGTGTTCATGATCGAGATGAACCGCAGTTTTGTTTCCTGCCCATTGTCCAACCTGGTGCTCGTCGGCAGCCGCAAGATCGAGGATCTCACGGTCGGTTACGCTGGCCTGCGCGAGTACGGTGTGCAGGTGATCAACGATGAAGTCACCAAGGTCAACGTCGACAAAAAGACGGTCGAGCTGAAGAAGATCCAGGATCTAGCCTATGACCGGCTGGTTGTTTCGCCGGGTGTCGATTTCATGTTCGAACAGGTCGGTGCCTTGAAGGACCCGAAGGCTCACGAACGCGTGCTGCATGCCTGGAAGGCGGGGCCGGACACGGTGGCCTTGCGCCAGCAGCTCGAAGCGATGCGCGATGGCGGGGTCTATGTGTTGTCGATTCCGCGCGCGCCCTATCGCTGCCCGCCCGGACCCTATGAACGGGCTTGCCAGGTGGCGCACTATTTCAAGCAGTCCAAGCCGAAAAGCAAGGTCATCATCCTCGATGCGAATGAAGACGTGGTCTCCAAGGCCGGCTTGTTCAAGGCGCAATGGAACGGCCAGTACAAGGGGCTGATCGAGTACCGCAACAACAGCGAGGTCAAGGACGTCAACCTGGCGACCCTGTCGGCGGTGCTCGATGTCGGTGCGGACGTCAAGGCCGATGTGCTCAACGTGCTGCCCCCCATGCGTGCCGGCAACATCGCGCAGCAGGCGGGGCTGATCACCGCCAACAACCGCTGGTGTGGCGTCGATTGGCTCTCGATGGAATCGGTGGCGCGGCCGGGCATTCATGTGCTGGGCGACTCCACCTTGTCGGCCGCGGCCATGCCCAAGTCCGGCCACATGGCCAATCAGCATGCCAAGGTCGCGGCCGCGGCGATTGTCGAACTGATGAACGGGCGCACACCATCGCAAGCGCCGATGATGGCCAACACCTGTTACTCGTTTGTCGACGACCGCAACGTGGTGCATGTGGCCAGCGTGCACGCCTACGACCCGAAAGACAAGACCATGAAGACGGTGCCTGGTTCAGGTGGGCTGTCGGCAGCACCATCCGAGCTGGAGGGTTCTTATGCCAATGCATGGGCCAAGAACATCTGGCACGACATGCTGGGCTGAGAGTGATCGCAGTTGGAGCGCAAACGGCGCCGCAAGGCGCCGTTTGCGTTTGGAAAACGCCGAACAAGTCCCTGGAACGCGGACTTTCGAACGAAGAGTTGCTTCGATTCAACAATTTGCAAAAGCGACATTCCCGACCTACGGACTGGTTCGGTGTTTCCTTTACTTGGCTTCCGGCCGGCGTATGTTGCGGCGCAATTCGAGTTGCGCATTTTCCAGTGTCACCGCGGCTGGCGCGACCAGATCGATGACCAGCTCATAGTCGCCGACCTCGGCCACATCGATCATGAGCATGGTGCGTGAAATCACCTGCGCGCTCTCGCTCATCGGCGCACTGGTGTTGTTGACCTGAAACGTGCCGGTTGCGATAGTCGCGCCAGCCTTGCTCAAGGTGGCACGATAGCTGTTCCACTTGCCGGCCTCCGCGGGGTTCGCGGCATAAGCCGCCTGCAGATTGAGTGCGATCGGGTTCATCTCCGGCCCGAGCGAAAGGGTCAGCGGCGCGTAGCCGCCGCTGCGCGCCTGCAGCGGAAAGCGCGCGACCTGCTCTCCTGTAAACAGGCCGTCGCAAGCGGCTGTCAGGAGACTCAATACAAGGGCGGGAATGGTGTAGTTGCGCATGTGACCCTGGAGGATTGTTGATAATCGACGGCAATCAGTGCGGCCGGCACCTTGATGCATCGCAGTCTCGCAACGAAGCCTTCGTGTTTTCTCAAACGCCGCTCGATGTTGGTTGAACAGGGCGTCAACCACAACTTGTTATGCAGCGAAGTCGGCGACCACAGGTGCATGGTCGGACGGCTTGTCGAGCTTGCGCGGCGCTCGGTCTATGACGCAAGCGCGGCAATCCGCGGCCAGCTGCGGTGACGCCAGGATGTGGTCGATGCGCATGCCGGCGTTGCGTCGAAAGCCCAGCATGCGGTAGTCCCACCATGAAAAACTCTTTTCAGCCTGCTCGAACAAGCGGTAGCAGTCAACCATGCCCTGGCCCAGCAATGCGCTCCACGCAGCCCTCTCTTTCGGACTGACCAATACCTGGCCCTCCCAGGCGGCGGGGTCATGCACGTCACGGTCCTCCGGTGCGATGTTGTAGTCGCCCAGCAGAGCCAGGCGCGAGTGTTGCATGAGTTGTCGCGCCACATAAGCCTGCATGGCGTCGAGCCAGTCGAGCTTGTAGCGATACTTGTCCGATTCCAGGCTCTGGCCATTCGGAAAGTAGGCGCACACGATGCGCACGCCACCGATGGTGGCTGCGATCACGCGCCTTTGTTCGTCCGCGTAGCCGGGCATGTCGGCACTGATATCAGCCATCGGCAGGCGCGACAGGATGGCCACACCGTTGTAGGTTTTCTGGCCATTGACCGCCGAATCGTAACCGGCGGCGCGCAACTCCGCCAGCGGGTACTTTTCGTTGCTTAGTTTGAGTTCCTGCAGACACAGCACGTCGACATCCGCCGTGGCCAGCCAGTCAAGTACGTGGCCCAGGCGGACGTTCAACGAATTCACGTTCCAGGTGGCTAAGCGCATGGGGCTTCCGTGCAACAAAAACAGACCGCCAATCTGGCGGTCCCGGAGAGCCGCAGGCAAGTACGGACGATCCTCAAAGTATCTGGCAAGTCAGCCGCGCCTCTCGGGATCGCCCGGGTTACACGGCCGTAGGGATTGTTGCAATCCAGCGCGTTCAGAAGCCCTTGAACCATGAAGGCCGATTTGCGGCCGGGTCGGGAGCGGCAGACGTGCCAGCGGAAGGTGTGTTGCCCGCCGGTGGTGCATTCGCGCCAGGTGCCGCGGCCCCCGGTCCGCCCTGTGCCGGCGGTGCCGCCGCCGTGGCGCTGGGTGGTGTGAACGGCGCGGCAGGTGCGGCCGGAGGATTCTTGTAGCTCGCGGGCAGCAGGTTGCCGGGCGGGTAACCGGCGATGTTGAGCGCACCGTTCCAGGCCCCGTCTTCGAAGCCGACCTGCTTGCCGCTGCCCACCATCATCACCGGTACCTGGGCGGCACCAGTCGCATCCTTGAAGACCTTGAAGTCATCCTGGTTGCGCACGGTTTTCTCGGTAAATGGCACACCGCGCTTCACCAGCATGTTGCGACCCTGGTTGCAGGAGTCGCAATCGTTGGTGGTGTAAAGAGTCACCGGGAAGTTCTTGATCGCCTGCTGCAATGCAAATGGCAGGCCGCCGCCACTTGCGCTGGCAGGCGCCGCCACCGCAGCGTTGCCGGTCGTGGCAGGCTTCTGTATTGCCTTGGCAGCAGGCGGTGGTGGCTGGTCGCTGTAAACCACGCGGCCATCCGGACCGATGTATTTGTATTGCGCAAAAACGTTGCTTGCGCCAAGCGCGGCCAAGCCGCAGGCCAGCAGCGTGAATGATCTGGAAAAATTCCGAAAGCGCATCTGCGTCTCCTTACAAATCATGGAGTTATGCTTGCATCATACCATTGTGTCTGAGCAGTGCATCGATTTTCGGCGCACGGCCCCGAAATGCAAGGAAATTCTCCGCCGCGGAACGGCTGCCGCCCATGGCAAGAATTTCGTCAAGAAAACGTGCCCCGACTGCGGCATCGAATACACCTTCTTCCTCAAAGGCGCTGTAGGCGTCGGCTGACAGCACCTCGGCCCATTTGTAGCTGTAGTAACCGGCGGCATAGCCACCGGCGAAGATGTGCGAAAAATTGTTGGGAAAGCGGTTGTAGGTCGGCGGATGCATGACAGCGACGCGTTCGCGCACCGCCTCCAGCAAAGCCAACGGCGTCTGCCGGGTGCGATCGAAACCGTGATGCAGCAGGATGTCGAAGAGGGAGTACTCGATCTGCCGCACCGTCTGCATGCCCGCCTGGAAATTCCTGGCGGCAAGCATCTTGTCAAACAGGCTCTTCGGCAAGGGCTCACCTGTATCCACATGCCCGGTCATGTGCTTCAAGACCTCCCATTCCCAGCAAAAATTTTCCATGAACTGGCTCGGCAATTCGACCGCATCCCATTCGACGCCGTTGATTCCCGCCACACCGAGGTCATCGATCCGGGTCAGCATGTGGTGCAGGCCGTGGCCGAATTCGTGGAATAGCGTGATCACATCGTCATGGGTGAACAACGCCGGGCGCTTCTTCCCGTTGACCTCGCCCACCCCGCGCGCGAAGTTGCAGGTCAGATAAGCCACCGGGGTCTGCACGCCACCGGCCTTGCGACGGCGGGTGATCGCATCATCCATCCAGGCGCCACCGCGCTTGATGTCGCGCGCGTAAAGATCGAGGTAAAACTGGCCCACCAGTTCACCTGCGGCGGTCTCGATGCGATAAAAGCTCGCATCGGTATGCCAGACCGGGGCCGTGTCGGGCCGAATGCGCACCTTGAACACCGTCTCGACCACCTTGAACAAGCCGGCAAGCACGCGCGGCTCGGGAAAGTACTCCTTGACCTCCTGGTCTGAAAAAGCGTAGCGCGCCTGGCGCAGTTTTTCCGACGCGTACAAGGCATCCCAGGCTTCGAGCGCCGGCAGACCCAGCGATTCGCGCGCGAATGCGCCAAGCTCCTGCATGTCGCGCTCTGCAAACGGTTTGGCGCGAACCGCCAGGTCGTTCAGGAATTGCTGCACCTCTTCAGGAGTCTTGGCCATCTTCGGCACCAGCGACACGCAGGCGAAACTGTCATAACCCAGCAGCGCCGCTTCCTCGGCACGTAGCGCAAGAATGCGGTCGATCAGCGGTGTGTTGTCGAGCTTGGCATCGCCAAACTCGGAGGCGCGCGTCACGTTGGCCTTGTAAATGGTTTCACGCAGGGCGCGATCGTCGGCGTATTGCAGCACCGGCAGATACGAAGGCGCCTGCAGGGTGAATTTCCAGCCCGTTTTGCCGTCCTTGGCGGCCGCTTCCTGCGCTGCTTGGCGCACATCAGGCGGCAGGCCGCCCAAGCGCGTTTCGTCCTCGATATGGAGCGAGAACGCGTTGGTGGCGTCGAGCACGTTCTCGGAAAACTTCGAGCCCAGTGCGGCCTGTTCCTCGGCGATCTGCTTGAAGCGCGCCTTTTTGTCCTCCGGCAACTCCGCGCCGCTCAGGCGGAAATCGCGAATCT
>JAYTDE010000448.1:0-3535 GCA_043736195.1 Burkholderiales bacterium
GCCTGATCATCGAAGCCGGTTGCGTGCGCGGTGCGGTCGTGATGCGCGAGGGTCGCGCGCTGCGCGTGCTGGCACGGCGCGGGGTGGTGCTCGCCTGCGGCGGCTTTCCGGCGGATGAGAAGCGCCGCCGCATCTTGTTTCCGCATGTCGCCGCGGGCATGGCGCATGTGTCGCCCTCGCCTGCGGCGAACTCCGGCGACGGGCTGGCGCTGGGCGAATCCGCCGGTGGCCACGTCGACACCACGCTTGCCAATGCGGCCGCCTGGACCCCTGTGTCGAAAGTGCCGCGCAGCGACGGCAGCACCGGCGTCATGCCGCACTTCATCGATCGCGCCAAGCCCGGCGTGATCGCGGTGTTCGAGGATGGTCGCCGCTTCGCCAACGAGTCGCACTCGTACCACGACTTCGTGCAACACATGGTGACGGCGCTGCGTGCGCGTGGCCAGTCGCAGACGTATCTGGTGTGCGACCACCGCGCGCTGCGCACCTATGGGCTGGGTGCGGTGGGGCCGTTTCCTGTACCGATCGGCCGTCACCTGCGCTCGGGCTACCTGCTGCGCGGCCGCACGCTCGCAGAGCTGGCCGTGCTCGCAGGCATCGACGCGAGCGCGCTTGTCGCCACCGTGGCCGGGTTCAACCTTGAGGCGCAAGCCGGGCGCGATCCGCAATTCGGCCGCGGCACCACGCTCTACAACCGCTTCCAGGGCGATCCTTTGATCAAGCCCAACCCGAATGTCGCGCCGCTGCTGCGCGCGCCGTTCTATGCGATGCGCATCGAGGTGGGCGACATCGGCACCTTCATGGGCTTGACCACCGATGCCGCAGCGCGCGTGCTGGATGCGCAGGGCGCGCCGATCCCGGGCCTGATGGCGGTGGGCAACGATGCCGCCAGCATCATGGGCGGCAACTATCCGGGCGGCGGCATCACGCTCGGCCCTGCGCTCACGTTTGGCTACCTGGCCGGCCGGGAGCTTGCCGCGCAGGCCGCTCCGGTCGAAGCGACGCGCAAGGCTGCGTGAGCTTGCGACGTGGCCACCGCCGCGGCGTCTCGGTACGCACCATTTGCAGGATCATTGAGAAGTGCGGATTTACTGCAATTCTGCTATTCTGACGATTATGAAAGCCACCCTTACCGTCACCAGCCGCGGTGTCGTCACGCTGCCGGCCAAGCTGCGTCTGGCCATGGGATTGAAGGCGGACGATCAGCTGATTGCCGAAACCACTGCGGAAGGTCTGCTCTTGCGTCCCGCAGTCACATTGCCGGTCGAGCTCTATTCGGAGGCGCGAGTCGGGGAATTCGACGCCGGTGAGGCGGACCTGGCTGCATTTCTCAAAGGAAAGTCGCTCGCCGGGAAACCGCGGGCGCGGCGCAAGCGCACTGCTACGGCTTGATGCCGCACGCTTGAACCGTGCGGGTGTTCCTCGACGCGAATATTGTTTTTTCTGCGGCCAAGTCGGATGGCGCGATCCGGTTCCTGCTGGACTTCCTGATCACGCGTGGGCATGAGTGCTGGATCGATGACTATATCCATGAGGAGGCGCGGCGCAATCTCGCCGCCAAGTTTCCGGCGGCGATGGACCGGCTCGGCGCACTCGTTGCGAGATTCGAGGTAGGCCGCGCCAGCGCGCCGGTGGGCCATGTCGAAATGCTCGCCTGGCTGCCCCCGAAGGATCGCCCGGTCTTGCTGTCGGCCATGCACTTGCATTGCGACGTGCTGTTGACAGGCGACCACAAGCATTTTGGGTCCGGCTATGGCAAAGCTTTTGGTGGAGTGACGGTTCACTCTGCACGATCGTTGGCCGAAGTGCTTCACCGCGAGGGGTGAGTCGGGTTCCTGGCCGAAGGCCGCCGCAGGATCAGGGGCCGCAATCGGCCCTGGCGTGGACGATGACATCAGGCCGCCCGCGTACGTACTGTGTAGAACGATCTGCCGCCTGCGGCAGCCCGCGACGGCGGCAAATACGGAGTAGATTCTTCGTTTCAACTCGAATCGCCGAATGGGACGCGACGATGACACTCTTTCGCTACGTTGCCACGCTATTGGGCGCCCTTGCTCTCTTCGCAAACTTGGCGCAGGCCCAATACCCCGACAAGCCGGTGCGCCTGATCGTCTCCTACGCCGCCGGCAACGTGGCCGATGTGCTGGCGCGCATCGTCGCCGAACAACTGGCCGCCAAATGGGGCCAGTCGGTGCTGGTCGACAACCGGCCGGGGCAGGGCGGCAGCCTCGGCGCGCAAGTGGCGGCCAAGGCGCCGGCCGACGGCTACACGCTGCTGTTCTCGGCAATGGCGGCGTTCGGCATCAACCCGCATGTGTATCCCAGCGTCGGCTACGACCCGAAGAAGGATTTCGCACCGATCGTCGGCATCGCCTACCCGGACGGCCTGCTGGTTGCCAACATCGACTTGAAGGCCAACACGCTGGCCGAGCTGGTGGCTTTGGGCCGCGCCAACCCGGGTCTCCTCCACTACGGCTCGGCCGGCAGCGGCACCGCGCCGCACCTGAACATGGAGGCGCTCAAGGCTAAAACCGGGCTCCTGGCCACGCACGTGCCCTACAAGGGCGCGGTGGTGGCAACCACCGACCTGATCGGCGGGCGCATCCAGTTGCAGCAAGATGGCATCTCGGTGTTTTTGCCGCATGTGCGTGCCGGCCGCGTCAAACCGATCGTCGCGATGGCCAAGCAGCGGCTGGTGCAGTTGCCCGACGTACCCGCCATCGGCGAAGCGGTGCCGGGCTTCGAACCGGTCACGCCCTGGATCGGCATTCTCGCGCCGGTCGGCGTGCCGCTCTACGTGGTGGAGCGGGTTCATCGCGATACCGACGAGATCCTGCGTCGCCCGGCGGTGATCGAACGCCTGCGCGCAAGCGGCATGAATGTGCTGGCCGCGCCGCCGGCGGAATTCGCGCGCCTGGTCAGTAGTGAATACGAGCGGCTGGGCGAGCTTGTGCGCAGCCTGAAGCTGAAAGTCGACTAGAGCCATGACCACCGTGCCGGCATTTTCCGTGCGACGTTGCGCCAGCAACCCGATCGTCCTTCCGCACATGGATGCGCGCATGGGGGCGAACGTGCAGGGGCCTTCGCTGATCCGCGTGCCCGACTGGGTGCAAAGTCCACTGGGCCGCTACTACCTGTATTTCGCCGACCACAAGGGCAGCTATATCCGTCTTGCGGTGGCGGACGCCGTCGAAGGACCGTGGCGCATGCACGAACCCGGCGCGCTGCAACTGGCGCAGTCGCTGTTTCCGGTCGCGCCTATTGTGCCGCCGGCCAATGCGCTGGAGATCGTGTCCGAGGCGCATCTGCCCGGCGTCGCCCCGCCGGGCACGCCCGGCATTCCGGACGCGATGGCCGATGCGACTACCCCGCACATCGCCTCGCCCGACGTGCATGTGGATCATGCAGCGCGCCGCATCGTGATGTACTACCACGGCCTGGCCGCCTTTCGCACCCAGCGCACGCGCGTGGCCCTGTCCGGCGACGGCCTGAACTTCGAAGCGCGCGATGAACTGCTCGGGCCCTCGTACTTCCG
>JAYTDE010000449.1:0-3996 GCA_043736195.1 Burkholderiales bacterium
TTCCGGGATGCCCAGGTTCGGGTTGTAAAAAGTCTCGCCGGCATTGATCGATGCGATCGCGGCGTCACGGATGAACGCCGGGGTGACTTCATCGGGCTCGCCGAACCAGAACGGCAGCACGCCGGCGCGCCCCATGCCGGCATTGGCGACTTCGCGGATTTTGGAACTGGCAAGGGCGCGAATCGCCTCGCGGGAGATAGGTTGATGGTTCATTGCGCAATGATACCGGGCGCTACTGCGCCATGTCCGCATAACGGCGGAGCACGATGCCCGCATGACGCACGGGGTTTTGGGTCACAATGCGGCGCAACCGGACTACCCCCAATTCATGGCTGCGACCACCGAAATCGAAATCAAGCTCGCCTGCGGCGCGCATCATGCGCAGGCGCTGCTCAAACACCCGGTGATGGCGCACCCGGCCCCCAGCGCCGCACATTCGCGCGAACGACTGCTCAACTTCTATTTCGACACCGACGAGTTCGAGCTGCGCCGGCGCAAGATGGCGCTGCGCTTGCGTCGCTATGGACGCCGCTGGCTGCAAACCTTGAAGACCTCGACGCCGGGCGAACGCAAGGGCGGGGTGGCAACGCGCCAGGAATGGGAAATGCCGGTCGCCGGCCAGGCCCTGGAGCTCGAGCGGCTGCGCGACACGCCGCTCAAGGGTGCACTTGAGGAGATCGGCGGGAAAGAACAGTTGCGGCCGATCTTTCGCGTCGAATTCATCCGCGAGGCATGGCTTCTACGACCGTTTCCGCGCTACGCGCCGGACTTCACCGCCGAGGTCGCGTTCGACCATGGCCGCATCCTGTCGGGCGACAAGACCGAACGCATCAGCGAGATCGAACTGGAACTGAAGTCAGGCCACGTGCGCGAACTGGAATACTTAGCGCACGTGCTGATGCGCGACCTGAAGATCAAGGAAGAGCCGCGCAGCAAGGCGCGGCGTGGCTACGCGATGCTCAAGGCGGAGTAGGGCGGCGACGCCGGCTCGATTCAAGTCGCGGGGAAAGAACGCGATTGGCCCGGGCGTGGCGTTTTCGTGATCGCAAGCACGGCCGTCGCAACCTCGTCGCTTGTCTGTTTCTTGGGCCTGGGCAACGCGAGTTCGGCAAACACATCGTCGTGGAAAAGCCCTTCACCGGCGCACTTTTCCGCCACCACCCACGACCTTGAACAGCCGGTTATCGAAGGGATAGCGGGCCACCGATTTGATCGAAAGCCGTGATGCGTCGGCGTGCAGCGGGTTGAAGAGGTAATTCGCCACATTGGGCACCAACGCGCTCGGTACCCGCAGCAAGGCGCTTTGCCCGGACGCCAGCCACGCGTCGCCTATCGCACGCGTCGCCCCCGGGTCGTCGCGCCAGGACGCGTTCAGTGCGTTTGCCGGCAGGCCCAGCACGCCTACCTTTGCCGCTGTCACCACTTCGAGCAACTGGTATGCCACCGGCAACGCGCTTACGTCATCAATATCGAGGTGAACCAGCACTTCAAGCAAGGCGCTGGCCGGATGCTCTGCCAGATAGACAATCGGCCGGCCGGCGGAATGCCAGCGCCCGGCGGCCCGCAAGCCACCGCGACCGGACAAGTCGCCATGGTTGCTGATGCGCCAAACCTTCACGCCGCCGCCATGTTGCGGTACTCAGGCGAAGTAACCTTCGTCGATCCCCACCAGCAATTCCTCGACCACGCGCGCGCCGGATTCAGACGCCATCATGTCGAGCGGGGCGTTGCCACGCAGTTGCTTGACCGGCCGACCCAGCCAGTGCAGCGCCCGCGCCTTGTCGCCGAACACCGTTTCAGCCAGGGCCAGCAAGCGCGCGGCGCGCACCGCACGATCGCTTTCGTCGGGCGTCAACATCTCACCCCTGGCCTTGCGATGCGACAGCGTGCGTTGCGGTGTGATGAAGCCTAGATAGCGGCTCGGTACGCCGAAGTTCAGCAAGCGCTCGATGACCGCGGGTGCGACCGGCTGGCCGGCCAGCAACGAGAACTCCCGCTCCGAGCGCGGAACTTCGCTAAAACCCAACAACGCGGCAGCACGACGCAGATACAGCGCCGTCGATGAAGCCGCGGGGTCGGGCACATCCTTGAAGATCGCGGACATGGTCGTCGGTCCGAAATGCAATGGCAATATGCCGGAAGTGTACACGCATATTGCGAAGGCCGATCGCCTCTGGCTGACGCCAGCGAAGGAGTGCTATGGCTTGATGTAAGCGTACCTCTCACGCGCCTGCAGGTTGGCGATGCGCACCACGCCCGACGGCGTGTAGCCGGGACCAAGAATGAACTGGTCCTTTTTCAGATTGCGGTTCTTGAGGGTGATTTCGCAAATTTCGAACTTCACGCCGCGCGACGCCAGATCACCCACCAGGGCTGCGAATTCCTGGTTGTTGGAAGTCTTCGCCCCCTCCATCAGGAAATCCACGCCCTCGGCATGCGCGACCGCCACGATGCTGGCCTTGGGATCGACGTCAAGGGGATTGCGCATGTTGCGCAAGCCCTTGGTCGCCTGCGCGATGCCGCTGTCGAAGTGGTACACCACCTTGTCCTGGGCGGCGGCGCCGCAAGCGGCCAGCGCCCACGCGCACATCATGGCAAACCTCAAAAATCGCCGCATCGCATCTCCTTTGTGGTTGTCGCACATCGTATCCGGTCGGGCACGTTGTCCGGGCCCCGATTCTAGCGGTGCGCGATGCCGCCTGTAGAATTCATCGCTCTCTTACGCCACCAGGCAGGCAACTTTCCATGGCTCACTACGACTGGGTACCCATCAGCAAGCGGCAGCCGCTCAAGTGGCCGCATGGCAAGCGCTTAGCGCTGATCATCACGCTCAACTGCGAATACTGGGATCTGCTGAAGGACTCGACCAAGCCCTACTACGCCGGTGGCCCGCCGACCATTCCGGACTCACTGCCGGGCAACGTAGCCGACTATCCCAACTTCACCTGGCGCGAATACGGCCTGCGCGTCGGCTGCTGGCGCATGTTTGACCTGTTCGATTCGTTCGGGGTGCCGCTGTCGGTGACCTTCAACGCCAAGACCGCGCTGGAGCGTGGCGAAATCATCGAACGGGTCAAGGCGCAGAACTGGGAGCTGGTGGCACACAACTACGAGCAGGGTGAGTTGTTGCCGCAATACATGTTCGACCCAGTTGGCGAGAAAGCCGTGATCCACGAAACCCTCAAGGTGTACGAGAAGGTGGTGGGCAGGAAGGCCGGCGGCTGGCTCTCATCCTCGTTGCGCTCCACGCCCAACACGCCGGAAGTACTGGCCGAGGCGGGGTTGAAGTTCCTCTGCGACTACATGAACGACGACCAGCCCTACCTGATCCACACCGCGCACGGACCGCTGGTCAACGTGCCGTATTCGGTGGAGATCAACGACTTCACCTTCTTTCACCGGCGCGCCATGACCAGCGAAGACGCGTTGCTGATGCTCAAAAGCCAGTTCAACGAGCTCTACGCCGAAAGCGCCAAGACCGGCAAAATGATGAACATCGGCCTGCATCCGCATGTGTCGGGGCATCCGCACCGCATGCAGTTCTTCCGCGACTTTCTGGGTTACGTGAAGCAGTTCGGCGATGTCTGGTTCGCCAAACGCGAGGAAGTCGCCGACTGGTACCTGGCCAATCACGCCAGTCACATCACGCCACCCTGAGCCGGCGCCGCCTTTGCTGCCGCGCGTCCGGGCCACGGCACAGGCGCAAAAGGACGGTGAAATAGTGGCGCTTTGCATACCTCCTCAGTCGACGGCGCCGCTTGCGAACAAGGTCAAATTCGCTGATGTCTGTGTGGCTGCGCGCTGGCGCGGCGCAGGGACACCGAAGAAAAGGCCATGAGCGCATCACAGCAATCCAGAGCGACGTTTTTGACCGGATTCCCGGCCACCCTGTTCAAGCTCTTCGCGCCCGCGATCCACACCGCGCTCGATGGCCGCGTGGCCGGCTACATCTCGGACAGCTTCTTTCGCGATGGCGAACAACTGATTTTGGGTGGC
>JAYTDE010000450.1:0-5900 GCA_043736195.1 Burkholderiales bacterium
GGTGTACAGAAAATCGCTCTGGTTTTGCGCCACCCCTTCGACAAACATCTGTGTCACCAGGCGACTGAACTTCGGCGCCCTGACCGCGAAGTGGATATGCGGGGTACGCCCCGGATACGGCGCCGGCCGGATGGTCTCGAATGCATAGCCCCCGGCAGCATCGGTGCGGGTCCAGCCGAAGCCTGCGAAATTCGGATCGCGCCCGGCGACACGACTGTCGCGCGAGTGGGTGTAATGCCCAAGGGCATCGCACTGCCAGATCTCCACCCGGGCGGCCTCGATCGGCCGGCCGAAACGGTCGAGCACCCGACCCACCAGGGACAGCGCGGTCGCATCGCCCAGCAAGGGGCCACGCATCAGCTTCAACTGCGGCTCGGGCGTAAAGGCTTCCGGATAAAACGGTCCCTCGGTCATGCCCGGCGTCGGGGTACGGGCGGTTTGTGCACGAATCGCACTGGCCGGCACACCGAGCATGGCGGCGGAAGCTACGAAACGGCGGCGCGTCAATGACATGGAGATCTCCTCAAGCGACGGTCAACCCGCACGCGCGGTGCGCGGCGGCATGGCAAGCAATTTGAACACAGCCGCATCGCGGGGTTCCTTACCTGACTCGCATGGCGACGCTGCATTCACGTCTCCTTGCCGTGCAATTCAATCACCAACTCGCGCAGCCAGCGATTGGCCGCGTCTTGCGCAAGACGCTGGTGCCAGAAAATCCGGATCTCCACCGCGGCCAGGGCAGCCGGAAACGCTTGCTTGACCAGACGGGCGTCGCGGCAAAACAAATCAGCCAGCATGGCCGGCACGATCGCCACCAAGTCGCTCTTTTCCAGAATGCCCGGTATCGCCATGAAATGCGGCATGCGCACCATCACGCGCGAGGCCAGGCCCAGCCGTTGCAGCGCGACATCAACATTGCGGTGCGCGGTTTCGGCCGGCGCCACGATCACGAATTCGAGCGCGCCCAATTCACGCCTGGCAATCGGCCGTGCGGCGCGCGGATGGCCGGCGCGCATGACGCAAAGGTAGGGCTCGCGAAACAGCACCTGGCCGCGCACGCCGCGCTTGCCGCCCGCCAGTGAGCCCATGGCCAGGTCGATCTCGCCGGCTTCGAGCGCAGCGGCGATCTGCGCCAGCGGTACCGGCCGGGTTTCGATACGCACCCGCGGCGCCTGCACGCGCAGCGCCGCGATCAGGGGCGGCAGGAACATGGTCTCGCCTAGGTCGGAGGTCGACAGGCGGAACACACGCTCGGCGCTGGCGGGATCGAAACCCGGTGCCGCCCCCAGCGAGGACTCGAGCATGGCGAGGGCAGCGCGCACGCTGCCGGCCACCTGCGCGGCGCGCGGCGTGGGTCGCATGCCGGCCGGAGTGCGCACAAACAGTTCGTCGCCGAACACCCGGCGCAGGCGCGACAGCGCGTTGCTCATGGCCGGCTGGGTCAGGCCCAGCGTTTCGCCAGCCAGGGTCACGCTTTGATGCGTCGCGATCGCGTCGAACACGCGCAGCAGGTTGAGATCGATGTCTTTTACATTCACGTTTGAAATGTACAACATGTAGTCCATCAATTTGACAAATGATGACGCCTTACCTAACCTGCGCTTCGCGCGAAGACCAGCGCCACCCACAACGGCTTTCCCCCTGGCCAGCCGTCCGCGCCATCAACCGGAGAAGCCGTCGCATGGAACGTTCATTCGCCACCGAGATCGAGTTGCTCAAACTGGGCGAGGGTGAAGTGTTTCGCGGCGAGGGCATCCTTGCGGTGACCAAGGCCCTGCTGCAATCGGGCGTTTCCTACGTTGGCGGCTACCAGGGTGCGCCGGTATCGCACCTGCTCGATGTGATGGTGCAGGCACGCGACTATCTGGATACGCTGGGCGTGCATGTGGAATCCTGCACCAACGAAGCCGCCGCCTGCGCCATGCTGGCGGCCTCGATCAACTATCCGGCGCGCGGCGCGGTAACCTGGAAATCGATAGTCGGCACCAACGTCGCCGCCGATGCGCTCTCCAACCTGGCATCCGCCGGCGTGATGGGCGGTGCGCTGATCGTGGTGGGCGAAGATTATGGCGAGGGCGCCTCGGTGATCCAGGAGCGCACCCACGCCTATGCGATGAAGTCTTCCGTTTGGCTCACCGACCCGCGCCCCAACCTTAAAAGCATCGTGCGCGCGGTCGAACAGGCCTTCGCGCTGTCGGAGGCCTCGAACACGCCAGTACTGATGGAACTGCGGATTCGCGCCTGCCACGTGCAGGGTGAATTCGTGGCCAAAGCCAATCGCGCGCCGCAGGTCTCGACCCGCACGCCTGCGGCGGAACCGGCCGCCTTCCTGTACGACCGGCTGTCGCACCCACCGGTGACCTTCAAGCACGAGAAATTGAAGGGCGAAGTGCGCATGCCGGCGGCACGGCGCTTCATCCTCGAACATGAAATCAACGAGTTGTTCGTGGGCAAGCGTGATGCGCTTGGCATCATCGTCCAGGGCGGCCTCTACAACAACCTGATGCGCGCCCTGCAACTGGCAGGCGTGGCCGATGCCTTTGGCGCGTGCGAAGTGCCGATCCTGTGCCTGAACGTGGTGTATCCGCTGGTGCCCGAGCAGATCGCCGGGTTTTGCGCCGGCAAGAAGCGCGTGCTGGTGGTCGAGGAAGGCCAGCCCGAATACATCGAGCAGGAAATCGCCACGTTGTTGCGCCGCGCCGACCTGCAAACCAGATTGCACGGCAAGGATCTGCTGCAGGCGGCAGGCGAATACACCACCGAGGCGATCCTCACGGGGATAGCGAAATTCATCGACGGCGCCGATCGCGGCGCCCTTGTCGCCGCGCAGGCCGCACGCGATACCGGTATCGCTTTGTTGGGCGGAGCGGTGCCGCCGCGTCCGCCAACCTTTTGCGTCGGCTGCCCCGAGCGCCCGGTGTTCTCGGCGATGAAACTGGTGCAGCAGGACATCGGACGCCTGCACGTCGGCGCCGACATCGGCTGCCATGCCTTCGGCACCTTCGAGCCGTTTTCACAGGGCAACTCGATTTTGGGCTACGGCATGAGCCTGGCATCGATCGCCGGGGTCACGCCGTTCCAGCAGCGCCGTTCGGTGGCGATCATGGGCGACGGTGGTTTCTGGCACAACGGATTGTTGTCGGGCGTGTCGTCGAACCTGTTCAACAAGGGCGATGGCCTCCTGATCATCATGAAAAACGGCTACACCTCGGCCACCGGCACCCAGGAACTGATTTCCTCGCCGGAAGAAGAGTTGAAGCGCATGGCCGGCGCCGGCAGCGCCACCGGCAACCAGCTGACCATCGAGTCCACCTTGGCCGGTGCCGGTGTGAAATGGATGCGTACGGTGCACAACTACGATGTCGGCGACATGATGATGCGCCTGAAGGAGGCGCTGACCACCGATCAAAAGGGCTTGAAGGTGATCATCGCCGAAGGCGAATGCCAGCTTGAACGGCAGCGCCGCATCCGGCCGATCAACGCCGCCCGCGTCAAGCGCGGCGAACGGGTGGTGCGGGTGCGCTACGGCATCGACGAGAACGTCTGCACCGGTGATCATTCGTGCATCCGCCTGTCCGGCTGCCCGTCACTCACCATCAAGGATCCTTCCGATCCGCTCAAGGTCGACCCGGTGGCGCACATCAACAACAACTGCGTCGGCTGCGGGCTGTGCGGCGAGGTCGCGCATGCTGCAACGCTGTGCCCGAGCTTTTACCGCACTGAAATCGTGATCAACCCGAACGCCTGGGACCGCCTCATGCGTGGCGTGCGCCGCTTCATCATCGGGCTCCTGGCGCCCAGGGCCAGGCCGGCGTCGGTGCGCAGCACGGCGAGCGCCGCATGACTGCCGAACGCAACCTGACGCTGGTCATCGGCGCCCTGGGCGGCGAAGGCGGTGGTGTACTGGCCGACTGGATTGTAGCGACCGCACACGCCGCGGGTTATCCGGTGCAGGCCACCTCGATTCCCGGCGTGGCGCAACGTACCGGGGCCACCACCTATTACATCGAACTGTTTCCGGTCAAGCGCGCGGATCTGGGTGGGCGCGAACCGGTGATGTGCCTGGCACCCGCCGCCGGCCAGGTCGATGTACTCCTGTATTCCGAACTGGTGGAAACCGCGCGGGCGATCCAGACCGGCCTGGTATCGAAGCGAACCACGCTGATCGCCTCCACCCACCGGGTCTACCTGACGGCCGAGAAAATGCAGATGGGCGACGGCCGCTTTGATTCGGACAAGGGGATCGCCGCCGCCCACGGCGCTGCCAAAACCGCGATCCTGTTCGACATGGAAGCGGCGACCGCTGCCGCCGGCACCGTGATTTCGGCGGTGATGTTCGGCGCCCTGATCGGCTCGGCCACGCTGCCGCTGCCGCGTGCGGCGGCCGAGGCCGCGATTCGCGCTGGCGGACGCGGCGCGGACGCCAGCCTCAAGGGCTTCGCGGCGGGCTTTGCCTGCGCCGGTGGCGCGAGTGTGGCTGACACGGCCGCGTCGGCCAGCACGAGCGGCGCGCGCACGCTGGGCCACGCCGCACTGGCCGCACGCGTCGCCGCCGAGTTTGCGCCGGGCGCATCCGACTTGATCACGCTCGGTGTGGAACGCTGCATCGACTATCTCGATGCAGCCTATGCCGCCACCTATCTGGACCGCCTGGAGCCGGTGCATGCGGCCGACCGCGCGCTGGGTGGCGGCCCGCACTTCATGCTCACGCGAGAGAGTGCACGCTTTCTCGCCCTGTGGATGTGCTACGAGGACGTGGCGCGAGTGGCCGACCTCAAATCGCGGCTGGAACGTTTCGATGGCATTCGCGCGGAAGCCGCGATCGGCCAGAGCGAGCCGATCAAGGTGGTTGAATTCTTCAAACCCGGCTACGACGAAATCGCCGATCAGCTGCCACCCGGCCTGGCCCGGCGCATTCGCGCTTATGCCAAGCGGCGCGGGCGCAATGCGATTTTCGACAACGGCATTCATGTGCAGAGCACTTCAATCACCGGCTACCTGCAGCTGCGCGCGCTGGCGGCGCTCAGGCACTGGCGCCGCAAGTCATCGCGCTTCGCCGCCGAGAACGCGCTGATCGGTCGCTGGCTGGCGGCTATCGCGCAGGCCGGCAGCCTTGGCTTGGCAACCGAGATCGCCTTGAGCGGACGCTTGATCAAGGGTTATTCGGAAACCCATGCGCGAGCCAAGCAGAACTTCACGCGTATTCTCGAGACGATCATTGAAACTCCGCGCATCGCCGACCTGACTGAGCGGTCTATCGCGATCCGCCGTGCGCGCGAATCCGCGCTGGCGGCAGCCGAGGCGGGGCCGCTCGATGCGACTCTGGCAAGCTATGGCGTGGCGCCGCGCGAGATCAAGGCCGTTCCGCTCAGGTTCCACCCGCGCAGCGTTCGTTGAACCAACATAAAAACACTCCTGAGACATTCCATGCAAGCCAACTTCATCCGCAGAAGCGTACTGACTGGCGTGCTGTGCGCAGGCCTCGCAGGCGCGGCCGGCAACGCCGTCGCACAGGCATGGCCCGCAGCCAAACCGCTGCGTGTGTTGGTCAATTTTCCGCCGGGCGGCGCCGCCGACGTGATCGCCCGCGCCATCGCCGCGCCGCTGGGTGAAGCACTCGCCCAGCAGGTGGTGATCGAGAACCGGCCCGGCGCCAACGGCAACATCGGCGCCGACGCGGTGGCCAAGTCGCCGGGCGACGGCTACACGCTGCTGATGAGCAGCGGCGGCGCCATGACGGTCAACCCGTTTCTCTACAAACAAATGCCCTTTGACGCTGAACGCGACTTGCTGCCGGTGGCCAGTGTGGCGCGCGTGTTGGTGTTTTTGATGGTCAACCCTGCAGTGCCGGTTAACACCGCGCAAGAGTTCATCGCCTTCGCCAAGGCCAACCCGGGCAA
>JAYTDE010000451.1:0-3159 GCA_043736195.1 Burkholderiales bacterium
AGTTCCGCGGCGACTGATATCGAAAACGGCATCGAGCCAGCTGCTGCCGATGAAAGTCGATTTATCGGCATTCAACACGTCAAACACAAGCGCGTTGTCCGCCCACTCGTAGTTATTGACGAGGTGCGTATCCGTGCTTACAAGCGCGGGCGAAAAAGAATAGGAACCCGGGCCCAGCGTGCAGGTAAACGAGAGCTTGAATTCGACAACCTGACCCATTTCAAGATTTTCCAGCACTTGCCGGGTGTGCCAGGTATTTGTTCCCCACACGACGTGGCCCTGCCGGTCCCGCAACATGTAGCCCAGTACCAGGCTTGGGATGTCGGCGTGGATATTGACCGTGGCTGTGAGTACCAGGCGTTGGCCAACGCGCACCGACTGCACTTCCTGGTGGGAGTCGGCATCGCTGAGCCGGAAGTCGGCGAGAGTAGCCTCGCCCGTACCGGATTTGGTCAGGACCCATCCGTTCTTCTGGCGCCGTTGCTCCACCGAAAGCTTGGCGTTCTCCTTTTCGGCGATCAATGCGTTGTAGTAGTCCACGACCTCGTCGGGCGAACCATCCCGCAGTACCCGACCCTTGTCGAGCAGGATGACCCGGTCGCACAAGGTTCGAACATCGCTCATTCCGTGCGTCACGAACAGCAGCGCGGTTCCCAGTTCCTTGAATTGCCGAATACGGGCAAAACTCTTGTGCTGAAAATAGCTATCTCCGACAGAGAGCGCTTCATCCACTATCAGGACGTCCGGCCTGAACGCCGTTGCGACGGAAAACGCGACTCGCATTTGCATGCCGCTTGAGTAGGTGCGAACAGGTTGGTCGAAGTAGTCTCCGATTTCGGCAAAGGCCTCCATGTCCGGCATGGCTTGCTCGATCGCATCCGGGCTGAACCCCATCAGTCCGGCGGCGTGATACACATTCTGCCGGCCGGTGAATTCGGGATTGAAGCCCATGCCCAGTTCCAGGATGGCTGCAATGCGGCCATGGACTTGAACATCGCCTTCCGTGCCGCGTAGCGTTCCCGTAACCAATTTGAGCAGGGTGCTCTTGCCGGCCCCGTTTTGCCCGACAATGCCGACGGCTTCGCCGGGCGCCACTGAAAATGAAACGTCACGCAATCCCCAGTGCTCCGCTGCCGGAACCACCGTCACGCCAAACCAGGAAAGAACGCGTCGCCATTCCGACCGGTAGGTTCGATACGCCTTGCCCAGGCCGGAAACCTTTAGTACGTGAGCACTCACAGGACGTCGACCATCTCGGCACTGGCGCGCCGAAACATGATGAGCGACACGCCCAACAGGAAGAAGGTGACCAACACAAGCCAGCCAAGGCCGGCGAAATCAGGGCTTGCATTGAACAGCATGGCGTTCTGGTAACTCTGCACCACCGTCGTCATGGGGTTCATTTCAAGCACGAGGCGCATGTTATCCGGCAGGATGTTGGGGCTGTATACGATGGGTGTGAACCAGAAGCCCAATTGCAACACCACGGGTACGACTTGGCCCACATCCCGGACAAAGACATTCAGAACGCCGAGGATGAGGCCGATACCCATCGCCAATGCGAGGGTGACCAGCATCAGCAGCGGCACCCAGGCAACCTGGGCACCGGGCACGTGGCCCAGGACACCAAACACGATGATGATGGCGAGGAAGAGCAGGACATTATTCAGCAACACCGACCCGGCCACGATCAGCGGCAGGCAGATGCGCGGGAACGCGATCTTCTTGAGGATGTTGGCGTTGTCAATGAACAAGGTCAGGCAGCGGCTTATCATTTCCGTGAACAATGCCCACGCCAGCATGCCGGACATCAGGTAGACCGCGTACGCGAATTTGTCGTTGGCCATGCCGGGGAGTTTGGCGCCCATGACTTCGGCCAGCACCAGCGCAAGGATGATCGCCTGGGCCAACGGATTGATGACCATCCAAAACGCGCCAAGCTTGCTACGAACGAAGCGCGCGCGAAACTCGCCCTGGATCGAAGAGAGGACGAAGTAGCGATAATTCCAAAGGGCCGGCAAAACCGATTTCAACCATCCACTCCCGCCAACCAGGCACCAGATCGCAATTGTACATAACGCAGCAGCAATGGCTGCGCTGCGGGTGGCGAAGGCGGGCTCGGTGAGGCCCTGTTTGACTGGCGCGTCCGGCAACAGCTGGCGTGCGCACGCTATCGCCGATCCCCTTGTCAGTTCACCCCGGCCAGCGCGAATGGTAAGGTAGGAATGAGTTTTCGTGCACCTTCGTCGGGCACCGAAAGGAACCCATGGGATTTTACAGGTCTGGGTAATGACCATGCTGATAGAAAAATATTGCAAGCATCCGTCGGTCATTCGCACGCTCTATCTCGACAGCGCCGCGAGGCTCTTCCCGCAATTCCTTTTCTACATGGTGCTTGCATCGGTCTTCATCTATTTCGCCAAGGTTGACTCCACTTGAACAAGGATGCCTGCGCGTGCCCGTCCTGCCACCGTTGCTAAGTCCAGACGTGCGTGCGTCGAGCCTGTCCACGGACGCAATCCTCGAGCGCGTGACAGTGTTCCTGTTGTCGGCCAGCGGGGTCGGCCTGGCGCTCGCCATCGTGGGCTTGTTCATTGTGCCGCTGGTGCTCGCCATCGCGGCCCTGTGCACCTGGACCTACCATCTGCGTGTGCCCGGCCGCGCTGATTCGATTGTCGACTCATCGCGCATGTTGCATGTCGTGCCGGTGCTGCTGGTGGCGCTGTGCTTCAGGCTCGCCCCCTTCGATTTCGTGATGGGTGGGCAGGACCACGGCGCGTACACGAACATCGCGTCGGAACTCCTGGCGACGCGCGACATCGCGGTAATCGACGCCGAGCGTGATCGCCTCGCTTCGAGCAGCGCCCTGGCTGCGTATATGCAAGATAACTATATCGTTCCGTTTCTGCCTGGCGTCTATGCCAGCGAAGACTCGGCGCAACAACTTGCGTTTCAGTTCTACCACCTGTTCCCGGTCTGGCTGGCACTGTTTGCGGGCATCTTTGGCGCATCCGCGGCGACCTACGGCCTCACCTTCCTGTCACTGGTGTCGATCGTGTTCTTCCAGCGGCTGGCTGGCCTGCTGACGGGGAGCGTGCGACTGGGGGCGGCGGCAGGCCTGTTGCTGGCCCTGAACCCGCTGCACGCTTTCTTTTCGCG
>JAYTDE010000452.1:0-1572 GCA_043736195.1 Burkholderiales bacterium
GCTCAACATCGCGCATGAAGCGGTCGATCGGCATGCAGCCGGCGCCAACGCCGGCAAGGTCGCGCTGCGCTGGTTGCCGCGCGAAGGTGCCGCGCAGGACATAAGCTATGCCGAGTTGCGGCGCCGCTCGAATCGCTTTGCCGGCGCACTCGCCGCGCTGGGTGTGACCAGGGGCGAAGGCCTCATCGTTCTGGCCGGCCGTATTCCGCAGCTCTACGCCGGCGTGCTGGGCGGCCTCAAGGCCGGCATGGTGGTGACGCCGCTGTTTTCCGCCTTCGGCCCGGAACCGATCCGCACCCGCATCGAGCTCGGCGCCGGGCGCGTGCTTTTGACCACCGAAAGCCTGTACCGGCGCAAGATCGAGAAAATCCTGCCGCAACTGACTACCCTGCGCCACGTGATCGTGATCAGCGAGGGCGGCGCGACGCCGCCGGGTACCCTCGACTTTCACGCCTTGATGGCGCAGGCCAGCGACGATTTTTCGATTGCGCCGACCAGCGCCGACGACGGTTCGTTCCTGCACTTCACCAGCGGCACCACCGGCACCCCCAAGGGCGCGATGCACGTGCACGGCGCGGTGGTCATGCACTATGCCACCGGCAAGCTCGCGCTCGACCTGCACCCCGACGACATTTTCTGGTGCACCGCCGATCCCGGCTGGGTCACCGGCACCTCCTATGGCATCGTGGCGCCCCTGCTGCACGGCGTGACCAGCATCATCGATGAAGCCGATTTCGATGCCGAGCGCTGGTATCGCATCCTCGACGAGCAGGCGGTTTCGGTCTGGTACACCGCGCCGACGGCGATTCGCATGCTGATGAAGGCCGGCTCGCGAGCGCTTGGCCAACACCGCTTTGCGCACCTGCGCTTCGTGGCCAGCGTCGGCGAACCGCTCAACCCTGAAGCGGTGTGGTGGGGCAAGGAGGTATTGGGCCTGCCGATTCACGACAACTGGTGGCAAACCGAGACCGGCGGCATCATGGTCGCCAACACCGCGGCCATGGACATCAAGCCCGGCTCGATGGGCAAGCCGCTGCCGGGCATCGAGGCGCTGATCGTCGAACGTGCAACCGACGGCAGCGTGCGGGTGGTCGATACGCCGGATACCGAAGGCGAACTGGCCCTGCGCGCGGGCTGGCCCGGCATGTTCCGCGGTTACCTGAACCAGGAGGAGCGCTACCGCAAGTGTTTCGTAGGCGACCTGTACCTGAGCGGCGACCTGGCGCGGCGCGATGCCGACGGCTACTTCTGGTTCGTCGGCCGGGCCGACGACGTGATCAAGTCCTCCGGGCACCTGATCGGCCCGTTCGAGGTCGAGAGCGCGCTGATGGAGCATCCGGCGGTGGCCGAGGCGGGCGTGATCGGCAAACCCGATGCGCTGGCCGGCGAGATGGTCAAGGCCTTCGTCTCGCTCAAGGCCGGCGTCACCGCCAGCGACGCCTTGCGTCTGGAACTGCTCGGACACGCGCGCAAGCGCCTGGGCGCGGCGGTGGCGCCCAAGGAAATCGAAATCGTCGCCTCGCTGCCGCGCACGCGCAGCGGCAAGATCATGCGGCGCCTGCTCAAGGCGCG
>JAYTDE010000453.1:0-9849 GCA_043736195.1 Burkholderiales bacterium
AGTTGATGTTGAACTGTCCAGCTGATGTACGCCGACGGCTATCGATTTCTGATCGCCCATTTGTGCTGTTTAAGAAATACGCGAGGTAGCGCGGCAACACTTTTGTCTGATCGACACGAACGCGGATCAGGTACGAGGCGAAACCGTAGGCCGGTTCTTGACCCGCTCCATCAAACACGGCGCAGCGCCCGACCAATTCGCGGCTACCGTTGGTTCGAACAAATAGCAGGTCGCCAGTCGAGAGACGAACATGCTCCACATCGGCATCGCTCAGATTGCAATACTTCAGGCCATCGAAATTCACCGTCCCCCGAGCAACGTTCGGGATACGCAAGATCGGCATGCCTGTCGGCTCGGAATGGCACTTCTGCGACGTGCCGTACCGCGTTTCCGTCGCAATCTCAGCGATGGCCATCAGTGGAGCAATGCTCGTTTGTGATACGAAGACCTCATTCAGCACGGACGGGAGCACTGCGCTTGCTTCCTGAAACGCTCCTCGCCTCAGATCGTCGATCTCCTCCACCCGCTCCATGCAATCCTTGATGCGGGCGACGATGCAGCGCTGTTCCATTACTGATGGAAGTGGAATAATCACGTTTCCCAAGTAGTCCACTGGAACCCGCTGCTGTCCAACGGCTCCCTGAAAGTGCCTCACACCCTCGTTCCGGAATGACGACTGTCTTACGAAGTGCCAAACCCATTCGGGTAGAAGTCGGTCAACGTTTGGCCTGATGACATGGAACTCTGTAGATCCGAATCCCAGCCCGCTCATGAGTCCAGACGCGATGGCGGACTTCCCGTTCTGCATGCATGGCGTGATCTTCGCGAAGATCACATCGCCTTCCGCAAAATACGTGAAGCCCTTTTTCACTTGGCCATACGGTCTTGTCTGGGCACCGTCAATCTGCCCCGTGTACTGATTGACCGCCGGCATGGGAACGAAGGTAGTCTCATGCGTGTCATCGAGCTTGAGAAGCTCACGAGGACGAGTTGGATTCAGCGTAGCCACTTCTGCTAAAGCAACTGTCGGCCACTTTGTCATTCAGTCCGCTCCAACAACGTTCCTAGCTCATCCAGGAGCTCGGTGATTCGTGCCTCTTTCGTTTTGATCGACTGCACCAGCTCCAGCGCGGGCCGATGCTCGTAGTCGTCCACCTTGTTCGGGTTCTTGGCCGAAAGGTCGTAGCCCTTTGCCACGATGTCGGCCAGAGGCGTGGACCAGGAGTTGTCTCCCTGCACGCGGCCTTGCCATTTGGCCAAAAAGTCCGGTAACTGATTCCCCGCGATCGGCTTGCGCGTCTGCTTCAGCTCGAACCCATCGTTGGTCAAGTGGTAGTACCAGACGGACTCCGTGCCCGAGCCGTCCTGGGCGCGGTCAAAGAAGATCACATTGGTCTTGACACCGGTGTAGGGCAGGAAGCAGCCTGCCGGCAGCGACAAGATGGTGCGCACCTTGAACTGCTCGAGTATTTCCTTGCGCACCTTCTGATCCGGGCCACCACGGAACAGCACGCCCTCGGGGATGACCACTGCCGCGCGCCCGCCCTTCGCCAGGTTGGCCATGATGTGCTGCAGGAACAGGCACTCGGTGGCGCTGGAGCGCACGCGGAAGTTGGTTTGCAGCTCCTGCGCCATCTTGCCGCCGTAGGGAGGGTTGGCGAGGATGACTTGGTACTTATCCTTCTCGGCCACGTTCTGGCTGTGTATTTCCAGCGTGTTGGCTAGCTCCAGATTGGCACCTTCGATGCCGTGCAGGATCATGTTCATCGAGCCCAGCAGGTAGGTTAGCGGCTTGAGCTCCAGGCCGAAGAAGGCCTTGTGCTGCAGGTCGTCGAGCTGCTTGCCGCTGAGGGTGCTGTGGTGGCGCAGGTAGTCGGCGGCTTCGCCCAGGAAGCCTGCCGTGCCGAAGCAGGGGTCATACACATGCTCGCCGGGCTGGGGCTGGACCACCTGCACCATGGCGCGGATGATGTGGCGCTGGGTGTAGAACTCGCCGGCGTAGCCGGCTGTGTCGGCCGCCACTCGTTTGAGCAGGTCTTCGTAGATCTCCGACAGCACGATGACGTCGGTCTCGCTGGAGAAATGGAGCTTGTCTACTTGCTGAACGACCTTGGCAAAGCTCACGCCCCTGCGGCTGTAGTTGCGCACGTTGTCGAAGATGCGGCGGAAGCGCTGCGCCAGCGCATCGTTGCCCAGGCCTTTGGCCGGGTCCGGGCTGGTGAGTTTGATCCACAACTTGCCGTCGACGAACTCGAGCATCTCGTCGGGCTGGTCGGTGCCTTTGGCCCATTGGCTCCAGGCGTAGTCACCGGTCAAGCGGCGTTCGTAGGGCGTGTCGTCGAAGGCGGCCTCTTGCTCCTTGCGCGTTTCGGTTTCGTCGAAGGCCTTAAGGAAGAAGAGCCAGGCGAGTTGCTCCACGTAGTTGCGGGCATCCACGCCCTCGGCATTGAGCTGGTCGCAGGCGTTCTTGACGATCTGCTGCACTTCCTGGCGGCGGTGATCGGCATTGCTTTTGGTCATTTCGATTCCTGTTGTTCTTATTGGCACGCCCGCGTCATGCGGCCATTGGCACGTAAAGGTGCTGCTTCACCAGTTCAAGATCGGTCTTGAGCAGGGCCGGGCCGCCGTAGCGCTGGGTCAGCGTGGTGAAGCTGCCGAACTGCTCGGCGAACTGCGGTGCGCCGTAGGTGCGCGCCTGTTCGAGGTCGTCGATGCCGAACAGGCGGTAGTGGTCAAGCGCGGTTTGCCACACGTGGGTTTTGAAGCGCTGGCTGTCGGGCAGCGTTGCTTCGCCCAGATGGTCCAGCAGCCAGGTTTGATCCTGATCCCACAGCCGGTTGGCGCGGTCCGTGCGGTTGGGTATGCGGGGCAGCTGGAAGCCGATCTTGGCCAGGATGTCGACGTCGTCAGCATCGGGCAGATCCATGTAGTGCCGGAAGGCCGCGGGATAGATGTCGCGGTCGCGCAGGGCTTCACGCAGCTCCCGACGACTGCCTTTGTCGATCCAGATGCGCAGCAGTTCATCCATGCCCTTGTGGCTGACGTCGAGAATGAACTCGCGGGATTGCTGGGTGTATTCCTCGAAGGGCAGTTTGCGACCGTCTGCCAGGCAGACATAGCGGTTCTCGGCGGAGATGACCACCTCCACGCCCTGTGCGAGGTATTTGGTGCTGGGCTCTGAGGCCTTGATGGGCTTGGTCCGTTTTTGCTCGTATCCCTTTTGCCGGTTCGCCGGATGACCGTCGAACTCCGCGTCCTCGAGGTGGCTGGCGCCGGAGTAGTCGAAGATGGTGAAGTAGCGCTTGTTGATGTCCTCACACAGCCGGGTGCCACGCCCCTTCATCTGCTTGTAAAGGATGGCGCTGCGCAGCGGGCGCACGAACACGACGTTTTTCACGTCGGGTGCGTCGAAGCCCGTGGTGAGCAGATCCACCGTGACGGCCACGCGCGGATTGCTGGGGCCGACAACGGCGAAATTGCGTTCAAGCTGGTGGCTATTGCGTTCAGCCCGCGTGATGCGGGCGGCATAATCTGCGTTGCCGGAGAGGCGGCGCAGTTCCTGTGCCATGAAGGCTGCGTGGGTGTCGTCGACGCAGAAGATGATGGTCTTTTCATCGCGCAGTTCGTACTTGCCCAGCACCTCCCACAAGTCCTCGGCAATAGCCTTGGTGCGATCCGGCATTCGGATATCACGCTCAAAGTTAGCGGTGGTGTAGCGCTTGCCGTCGGTGCCGGTGTAGCCGTCCGCATCGACGTTGGTGATGCGCTCTTCCAGCAGGTAGGGCACCAGGAAGCCATCTTCGATGGCCTGCTTGAGGCTATAGGTGAAGACCGGGTCGCCGAAGTAGTGCTGCGTGTCGCGACGCTTTTCTTCTACAGTCAGCGAGCGGTCCCCCTCTTCGAGCTCGCGCGGGGTCGCCGTTAGGCCCAATTGCAGCGCGCTGCCGAAGTGCTTGAGAACGCCGAACCAGTCGCCAAAACCCGACCGATGGCATTCGTCGATCACCACCAGATCGAAAAAATCCGGGTCGTAGTGCTCGTAGACCTTCTTGCCGTCCAGACTTTCGTCGAGGCTCTGGTAGTTGGCAAAGAATACCTTGCCAACAAGATGTTGCCCCTGCGCCAAGGTGTCCTTGTCGATCTGAACACGCTCAGAGGCGGAAAAGGCAGAGAACGCGCGATAGGCCTGGTCCTTGAGGCTATTGCGATCGGTGAGGAACAGTACGTGTTCGCGCTTTAGCGCCTTGCCGTTGAGCAGCTTCCAGATGAGCTGAAAGATGGTGAAGGTCTTGCCGGTGCCGGTGGCCATCAGCAACAACACGCGATCGTCGCCCTGGGCGAATTGCCACAGGGTCTTGTTGATGGCGATGTCCTGGTACGGGCGCACGCCTTTGCGCGACACCTGGTCCATGTGGTAACCGGCGGCGAACGCGCCCTCCCAACGGGCCCAGTCAACCGTCACGCCCATCCGGGCGACCAGTTCGTCGGGCGACGGCGGGGCGCTCAACGATTCGAATTCACCGGTGTCGTTGTCCGTCAGGATCCAGTCGTTGCCATTGGAGGCAATCGAGAACCGCAGCGAGAGCCGGCGTGCGTAGCGGGAAGCCTGCTGCATGCCATCTGCAGCGCTTTCGGACTCCGACTTGGCTTCCAGAATCGCCAGCGGCACACCTCGGTAGCGCAACAGGTAGTCGGCGATGATCGACTGGGTTTCGTCGTACATCGCATCACCGGTCAGATTGACGCGCCCGGGGCCGATACGCAGTTGTTCCTGCCAAGCCCAGCCGCGCGCCGCCAAGCGGGGCTCGATGAGTTCTTTGCAGGTCAGTCGTTCGTTGCGTGCCATTGGGGTTGCCTTGCTATCCAGCTTCTGATTCCGGTCTGGGCGATAAAAAATGTTGTAGTGAAATGCTTAACAGCAGATCGCGTGCCAACTACCCGACACCATATTTCTGCAGCCAATTGGTCAGGGTCTGATAGCTGCCCATGCCGAGCAGGCGCGCTGCCTCGGACTTGTTGCCGTGTGTCTGTGCCATCGCCCGTTCCAGATAGTGGCGGGCGACGTCTCCTATTATGTCCGGGAGGGAAATCGTTTGATCCAGTGTCCGTCCCAGAACGGTTTCGGCCTTGGGGGCAATCGTTACCGCCAAGGATTCGGCTACGTCTGGCGCAGTGATTTTTTCGCCAACAGCCCAGATGCTGGCGCGCAGCAGCGTGTTGTGGAGTTCGCGCACATTGCCGGGCCAGGAGTGCTGGACAATAATATTTCTTGCGGAAACATCTAATTTCTTGTGTTTATATCCCGGTTGTGAGGCTGCTTCCGCGTTGATCGAGTCCAGCATGGAGTCGATCAGGAGGTTGAGATCACCTTCCCGTTGGCGCAAGGGGGGCAGGAGCAGCACGCCGACCGCCAGGCGGTGGAAAAGGTCCTCCCGGAATCGGCCCGTCCTGATTTCATCAGTCAAGACTCGGTTGGTGGCGGCGATAACCCTGATGTTGATGGGTTTGACGCGGGTAGCGCCGACTCGGGTGACTTCACGTTCCTGCAAGACCCTAAGGAGCCGCACTTGGGAGGCCAGCGGAAGCTCGCCGATCTCATCGAGGAACAAGGAACCGCCTTCGGCTGACTCGAAATAGCCGGCGCGAGCTGCGGTTGCGCCGGTGAATGCGCCCTTTTCATGGCCAAATAGCTCAGCGTCAACCAACTCTTGCGGGATCGCGCCGCAGTTGACCGCAATGAACGGCTTGCCGTTGCGCGAACTCGCCTGATGGATGGCCCGCGCGAACAGCTCCTTGCCAGTTCCGGACTCCCCCTGAATGAGCACAGGCACATCGCGAACGGCAAGGCGATGCGCCATTGCCACGATGCGCTTCATGGCGGCACATCGGTGTACGATCGCCGCGAAAGCCGGACTCTCGGGCGGTATGCCCATCATCAAGCGCGCCAGAGCTTCGTCCGCCTGCTTATCGGCAGAAGGCGTGAATTCGGCCGACAATTCAAAGGGAATGCTGACTTCTTTGACGCCGTGCTCCCGCGAGGACTCGATCAGCGTTGCTGGATACTTGGTCTTGGCAAGCAGGAGCCAGATGGCCGCCATGGCCGGGGTGCCCGGGCTGAGGTGGAATGTCAGAGCGCTAGAAGGTGAGGCACGTTTTATTTCGTCGATCATGCCGACGACGGCATGGAAGATTTCTTCAAAACTGGTAGGGCTGGTCAGCTTGACTTGATGTGCCGTTACCGGCACCGAAGACTGCCCTCCAAGCCACTGCGTGTAGGCGCGAGTTTTCTGAGTGCCGTGATCGGATAGCAGGTGCAACGCGTCGAAAGCAATCGCCTTGAGCGCACCCAAAATGGGGCCCTGCTCACCGGAGTCGCTAGACTCCGATGCATGCAAGTCGGCATTGCCTAGCCAAGCTAACAGAATCGCCATAAACAATAAAATTGTTAATGTAATAATAAAAAATATTGTACTTTGATCTTGGCTGATTGGGCGGCAATCTGGCATCTTGATCAAGAGCGCCTAAAAGGCGAAGTAATCCGTCATCCAGAGAGCAACGCGCGACGTGACATCGAGAGCAATGTGCAAACAAATGAGGATTCATCACTTCCTCCGGCACGAAAGATCGATACGGCGTCAACATGCCCAGTAGCGGCAATTGCACAATAAGGCAAAAATTGATCAGCACGTTGGCGTCCGTGACGACAACGCTGATCCGCTGAGATGTCGTCGACCCGGCCGCCCGCGCTCAATCGAACTGCATCGATGCCAGCACCTTCTCCACTTCACGCCGGCTCAATTCGACCATCGCGGCAAGCTCGGTCAGCTTGGCCTTGGTGATTTCGTCGCGCCGATATGCCTCAAGCGCAAGCCCCATGAAGCGGCGGCGAAAATCGTCACGCGAAGACTGATCGCGATCTGACTCCCGCACCGCCAAAAAGCTCGCGATGGTATTTCCCGCTCCCTTGTCCTCCTCATCTTTCAAGCGCTGAAACTCGCTGTCGTCGATCAACTTCATGTTCTTGAGCCGGTATAGCGTAGCGATTCGGCTGGAGTCAAAATGATGTGCAATCAGCACCGCATCGTAGAGCTGGATATTTTGACTGCCGGGCGTGGCGCGCTGTTCCACCTGCACGGCTTCGGACTCGTCGAACACCGCGACCTGGGAGCGGCTCTGTGCACCCTTGCCCAGCCCGTGGACGAACTGCGTCACACCATCAGCCGGCATCAACAATTCAGCGGCGAACGAATTGGCGCGTACCTCCAGCAGCTCCGCCCGATTTTCAGCGCGGCTGATGGCGCCTGAACGGTCGCGGTCCATCAACACATGCGCATACTCATGGGCGAGCGAAAAACGCTGACGCACCGCGACATGCCCGGCGTTGACCACGACCAACACTCCGATGTTCATATCGGCCAGCGTCAGGCCGGAAATATTCGCCGGCAGACTCACGAATGCAGCGCGCACGCCCTGCGACTCAAGCAAATCGGCCAGGTCTCCCGCCGGCGCCACGCCCATGCCAAGGCGCTGACGTTCCTCAGTCGCCACCTTCTGTCCCTGCTGAATTGCCTCCCAGCGCGACTTCGGCACCGGAAGAGCGTAAGTAGCCGTAAGTAACTGCGCGCGGTCAATGCCAAGCAAACGCGCAAGCGTGGTCATCTCCCGCCCCAAGGCCAGACTGTCCTGCAAAGCCTTGACCAGCTCAGCCTGCTGGGCCAGTTCGTCATCCGACCGAAACAGCGCGGCCAGCGCGTCCTGCTCGACAAACGCATTAGAAAAAAACGATTTGATATCGCGCCCGACCGCATAAGAAATGCGATCCAGTTCCAGGCTGGAAACGGATCGCGCACCAGATTCGATCTGGCCGACAGCGATGCGGCTTAAATCCGCAGGTTCGCCCAGTTGTTCCTGCGTGAGACCGCAGCTCTCACGTGCCGCGCGAATGCGTCGCCCGAGTTCTTCTCTGGTCATCGTCATTTGAATCTCCCAACGCTCTCGTTTGCCATTTTTTTATTGTTTTATAATATTACTATTATTGGCAATAAACGGATAATACTAAATATATGTAAACAACCTGAATTTGAGTACATTCGCGGCGCGGTCGCTGCAATTGATCCGCTGCAGCCAATGGCGGCGCGCATAAAGCCAAAGCTCTTGAGGAAATGATGTACATCTGTCGCCGGCGGCGCAAAACCGACAAAAATTGGCGACGAAAAAGCGCTGTTTAACGCGGATCTAGGGCCGCTCAGCGCCAGACGCCGTCGACCCGATCCCAACTGTCGCACCGCAGGTCGGGCTTTTCCTTCTGCAGTTCCGGCTTCCTGATCTTGTTCGACGGCGTGCGCGGAAACTCGCTGCGGTACTCGATGTAACGCGGCACCTTGAATGCCGCCAGTTGCTTGCGCGCATGGTCGATGATGGCTTGCGGCGGCACGTCCTCTGGCGTTAACCCCGGCTTGAGAATCACGTAAGCCTTGACCTCTTCCTTGCGGATCTCGTCGGGCACACCCAGCACTGCCGCCTCGACAATCTCCGGCATGTCCTTCAACACCGCTTCGACTTCGCGCGCAGCAATGTTTTCCGAACTACGGCGAATCATCTCCTTGACGCGCCCGACGATGAAGAGGTAGCCACGCTCATCCTGGCGAAACAGGTCGCCGGTGCGGAACCAGTCGCCGTAAAAGGCATCGCGTGTCGCTGCGGGCTGGTTGAAGTAGCCCTTGAGGATGCCGCTGCCGCGCACGATGAGTTCGCCGATTTCACCGCGCGGCACCTCCCGTCCCTCGCTGTCCACCACCTTGCATTCGCGAAACGGTCCCGCCATGCCGCACGAGCCCGAGCCGGTCATGTCTTCGACTTCCAGCGGCATGTAGGTGGCCGAGCCCAGTTCGGTCATGCCGAAGGCTTCGCGTGCGTTGACGTTGAAGCGCTGCTCGACGGCGGTGTGGATCTCTTTTCGCAGGCCATAGACGTTGACGCGCCGAACCTCGTTGTCGCCATCGTGGGCAGCAGGCGGGTTCTTGTACATCACCTCGGCGGGCATCAGCGCGAACTGGATTTTCCAGATGGCGAGCCACCTGGTGTACTGGCTTGTACTCTGCCTGGCGGCGATGAACGCGGTGGCGCGCTGATGGAAGGTCATCAACAAGAGCCACTGCGGGTCCATGTAGTAGAACGGCGTCGAGATCAGGATGCGCTCGTAGGCCAGGCCGTCGCGAAAGGCGTTGATCTTGCTCTGCGTGATCCAGTAGCGCTGCGCCTGCAGCACGCCCTTGGGAAATCCGGTGGTGCCCGAGGTGTACTGGATGTTGAGCAGGTCATCGAGGCCGACCGGCACGGGCGCACTGAAATCGGCATCGCCGGCGTCGTGCAGCGCCTGCCAGTCGTGCATGCCGGGCCGCGACCGGCCGACCACGATCACGCGCGCATCGGTCAGCACCGCGGGGCGCTCGCGCATGCCGTCCAACACCGGCAGGAATTCTTCGGCGATCACCATGTATTCGGCGCGGCCGTCGCCCACGATGTAGTCGAGCTCGCGCGGCGTATACGACACGTTCACCGGCACCAGCACCGCGCCCAGGCGCCCAATGGCCAGCCAGGTGACCGGGAACTGCGGCAGGTTGGGCACCATCATCGCCACGTGCGTGCCCTTCGCCACCCCGATGCGGTGAAGGCTCGCGGCAATGCGATTGACCATCGCCCGCACGCAGCCATAGGTCGCGGTCTCGCCGCTGTCGATGAAGCGCCAGGCCAGGCGCTCGGGGTTGTCTGCCGCCGCTTCGTCGAGCAGTGCCGCGGTAGATACAGGCAGCGGCTCGGCCTCGAGCTGGCGGCGCCGTTCCGCCGGAT
>JAYTDE010000454.1:0-8209 GCA_043736195.1 Burkholderiales bacterium
CCGGCGTCAGTCAGCTTGAAGCCCTGGCGGCGGCGGATATGCTCCGGCTTGATGGTGAAGGTGGTGGTGCCGTCCTGCACGCGGCGGTCGATCGCATGATCGATCACGGTGAGTGGGTCGATCTTGCGCGGCGCCTTGAACAGCACGCCCGGCGCATGGTGGTGGGCGCCGGCTTCGCTCAGCAATGCCCAGGCGGCGTATTTGAGGGCGAGTTCAAGGCTGCCGGCGAAGCTGGCTTCATCAGCTTGCCAGCGTTTCACGTGGCGTGCGAACGCCAGTTCGAAGGCGGCGATATCGCCCACCTCAGTGCCGATCAAGCCACCCAGCTCTGCGCCCAGCGCGGCGCCGTCAATGGTTTCGGCGATGGCGGCGTCGTAGGCCTTGGCGGCCTTGCGCTGCACGAACTGCCGCTTGACCTCGAATACCGGCGCCAGTTCGTGGTGGCGTGCGGCCAGGCTGCCCACTTCCGCGGAAATGCCAAAGAGCTCGCCGAGAAAGTCGTCCATGTACGGGCTCAAGGCCAGCAGCAGCTCGGACTCCGCTTTTGTTTCAAGGCTCGAAGGATTCCTGCGCGCCTCACCCAACTTGACCCACAACGCCATGTCCGACTCGGCCAGCCCGGCAAGGAAGGCCTGGTCAACCCGGGTCAGGCCGGGCAGGTTGTAGAGGTCGTGAAATTTCAGGTCGTAGGCAAGGTTCAGCATTGGTGGCGATGTCCATCAAAAAACAAAAAAGGGCCGCGTCTGCGGCCCTTTTGCGGGCGCAGGGCCCAGGCCTTAACCCCGATCCAGCAGCGGCAGCTTGTCGGTCTTGTCTTTCCAGTCGTCGGCGTCCGGCAAGGGCCCCTTGGTCTTGGTGATCGACTTCCAGGCACGGGCCAGTTCGACGATGAGGTCATAGAAATGCTTCTGGCCGTCAGGGACATCTTCTTCGGCATAGATCGCATTGACCGGGCATTCCGGAATGCAAACCGCGCAATCGATGCATTCATCGGGGTCGATCACCAGCATGTTCGGCCCTTCGCGGAAGCAATCGACCGGGCAGACGTCGACGCAATCGGTGTATTTGCACTTGATGCAGGGTTCGGTGACGATGTGGGTCATGAAACGGGTGTCCTTGGCACGTGCCGACGCCGCAAGAATAACCGGCGCGGCGATGGAGTCAAGCCGCCATTGCTTATGGGCGGACTAAACGGATTGGTCGGGAGGCTGATGTGTTCTTTATCAGGCTAATTGCTTTTGAAATTTTAGCCGATTCGCGGCCGCGGCGCGCTCTATGAGCCGGCAGTCAGACTTGCTCGTTCCATTGTCTTGGCAGGGGCCGGTCGGCAAAGGTCCGCTGCGATGGTGGGGGCGATCCTGGTCTTGTCCCCAGCCGCGTTCAAACCATAGGCTATTTTCTCTGCACAACCGCGATTTCGCCGCGCAGTGCCTCCAAGATGGCCTTGCCATCCGCGCCCCTGCTCTTGACCTTTTCAACCCATGCCTGTTCGAGGCCGGCGGTTCGTGCCTTGAGGTCGGTCACCAACTGCGGGCTGGCGTTCACCACCTGAATATTGTTTTCCGCGACGGCCTTCTGGCCGCGGCCGTCGGCGGCATCCCACGCCTGGCCGAAGCGGCGCGCCAACGCTTCCCCTGAAATTCTGGCAATCGCGTCGCGGTCCGTCTGGGAAATCCGCGCCCATTTCGCCGGGTTGGCGATCAGCGCGAAACTGACGTTGTAGAGCCCGCCCGGGACGTAGGTGACGTGCTTGATCACGCGCAGCAGATTGAGTCCGACCGGACTTTCCTTGGGCAGCATGGTGCCATCGACGATACCCGAGGAAATCAGTTCATAGCTTTCGGAAGCGGGCTTTAGCACCGCCGTGGCACCGACGGCTCGGGTCACGTCGCTGACGACCCCGCCGGCAATCCGCAACTTGAGACCTTCGAAATCCTTGATTGCGACAACCGGCCTGCGCGAGTTGTAGACCTGGCCAGGACCATGGGTAAACACGCCAAGCGTGAGCACGCCCTTGTGCTCGTCGAACCTGGATAGCAGACGTTCATAAATCCGCTGGTAGGCGACCGACATCACCTCGGCCGAGTCGGCCATGAACGGAAGCTCGACTGCCTCGGCCAGTGGAAAACGCCCTGGCGTGTAGCCATGCACCATGAACGAGATGTCGGCCACGCCGTCACGAATCGCGTCGAAGGTGCCGGGCGGGTTGGCAACCGGCTTGGGCAGCATGCGGCAACTCACCCGACCCTGCGTAACAGCCTCGATTTCCTTGCAGTACGGGATAGTCATCTCGGCAACCAGAGGATGGCTGGCTGGTACCCACGAACTAAGATCCAGAACAGTCTGGGACACCGCGGGTGCGGTGGCGGCAATCGACGCACCGGTGGCTGCGGCGATCAAGATGCGAATGGTCTTTTTCATGGCGAGCTTTCTCCTCCGTTGGCAGCGCGCTTGCGGCGCTGTTTTGTGTTGACCAGACTTAAGGCGGGCCTGGCAGTTTCGGATCGATCGGCAAAAAGACCGGATGAAATCAATCGGGTGAAGGTGGCGGCGACTGCGTCCAGGCCCTGGTCGGCGGCGGCGCCGGACCAGCGGGCAACGGCGTTGCACATGCCCAAAATGGCCAGTACCGTGAGCTTGCGGTCGATTTCCCTGGCGATCACGCCGCGGGTCTGGCCTTCGACCAGCAGCGCATGCCACAAATCTTCATAGTTGCGCGCCAGCGTGTCCAGCGGCCGCCGCACCGTCGCAGGCAGCTCGCGGCGCTGAAACAGGAAGGCATGCACATAGAACCGGTTCTCGAGCAGGGGTTCGAGGTGGGCACGCACGGCCTGGCGAACCTTGTCTTCGACCGGAAGTGCGGCTGCTTGTATCGCCGCGAGACGTTCCACGAACTGCGTGATGCCGTAGTAGCAGATCGCCTCAAGAATGCTTGCCTTGGATGGAAAGTAGTAATACAGCGCCGCAGGTTGCACGCCGCAGCGATCGGCGATTTCGCGCATGCCGGCGCCGTGATAGCCACGCTCGGCGAACACATCGGCTGCGGCGCGCAAAAATTCGTTGCGCCGCTGCTCCTGGATGACAGTGGGCTTTCCGGCCGGCTTGGAAGCAGCGGTTTGGGTTTTCAAAAGTGGCTGAACGATTGTTAGAAACAGATCAAGTATATGGTTCGCATTTTCGCGTGTCAATCAGACTTGCAAGACGTGATAGGTGAGACTCTGAACACATCGGTCGATACTTGACGCTACTGAACGAACGTTATATTCTTATTGCATTTCGGTGTCTGGCAGGTGCGGGTAGGGATGCCGGTGACAGGCTGTTGTCGAAAGGTTCGCCATGGGTGCGCTCGATGAAATCGGGCGGTTGACGCAGGAGCGACAACCGCAAAACGAGGGGCCCTATCGCCTGAAGGGCGAGCTCCGGCACGCCAAGGACGAAGCCTGCGGCTTCGAGGTGCTCGATAGCTTCGAGCGTTTCAACCAGTCCAACGACATCTACACGCGCGGCCAGTGGGATTCGCGTATCCGCTCGGAAAAGGTGCTCAACTGGTTCAAGGGCATGTTCAAGACCGGCCTGGGAGCGCGCAATGCCGACGGTTACTCGGTACGCGACTTCGCCTTGCGCAACGCCGGCTGGATGGGCGCCAACCTGACCATCCAGCGCAGCCTGCACCAGGGTCGGGTCGACGGTTTTCTTGACTATATCCAGCCTTATTCGGAACCCAACGCGGAGCAGGTGGCGGTCGAGTCGCCGGCGGCCATGGCCGAGGAGATCAAGCGGGTCAGCCGTTTGTTCGGTGCCGACGGCGTCGGCATCACCCATTCCGATCCGCGCTGGCACTACACCCACAGCTTTGCGACCAAGGCCTTGGCCGAGAAGCCTTACTCGATCCCGGAGGGTTTGCCCAATGTGATCGTGATCGTCACCGCGATGCACTACGACGCCGTCAAGTGCTACCCCTCGGCCACCGCCGGCATCGCGGTCGGGCATGGCTACTCGCGCGACTGCGAGCTGGTGCAAAGCATTGCCACCTACATTCTCAACCTGGGATATCGCGCGATTGCGAGCGTGAATGATTCATCGCTGGCGATTCCCTATGCGATCCAGGCCGGGCTGGGGGAGTATGGCCGCAACGGGCTCCTGATCACCAAGGACTACGGTCCGCGCGTGCGTATCGGCCGGATTCATACCGACATGCCTCTCAGCCACGACCTGCCGATCAGGTTCGGCGTGCGTGAATTCTGCGAGTCGACCTGCCGTCGTTGTGCCGATGCCTGCCCACCCAAGGCGATTCCGCATGGCCCGCCTACCGCGGTGATTCCCAACCAGTCGTCGATCATCGGCATTCGCAAGTGGCAGATCGATGCGGAAAAGTGTTTCAAATTCTGGGTCAATCAGGCGACCGAGTGCGGTATCTGCATGCGCGTTTGCCCCTACAACAAGGACATCTCGCGCTGGTGGTCGCGCTGGTATTACCGTGCCTGGCAAAGGCTGGCGGCTTCGCCCTTCAAGAAGCTGGCGCTGTGGCTCGATATCAAGCTCAAGTTCGGCGAACGCATGAAGCCTGCCCAGTTCTGGCAGCAGTTTCGCTCCAAATGAATCTGGTCCGGGCGCTCGCTTCGACGGTCCGTCACCACGGCCAGCGGCCGGCCATGCTTGACACCGCCCGGGCCTACACCTGGTCCGAATTCGGCGTGCGGGTGGCGCGCGCCGCCGGCATGCTCAAGCGTTTGGGCGCATTGCCCGGTGAGCGCTTCGGCATTCTTGCGCGCAACGGCTTTCGTTACGAGGAACTCAAGTGGGCCGGCTTCTGGCTGGGCGCGATCCCCGTACCGCTCAACTTTCGCTTGGCGCCAATCGAGCTTGCGCAGATTCTCGACGACGCGCAATGCACCTGCGTCATGCTGGAAAGCGTGTTCGCGCCGCTGCTCGGGCATCCGGCGCTTGCTGCCTGGCGCTCCCGCATCACCGTCTTTGGCGAAAGTGCGGGCGACAACGCGGCCACCTACGAAACCATGTTGACAGAGGCGGCACCGATTGCCGCGAGCGACCCGGATCCGGATGCGGATGCACTGTTGCTCTACACCGGGGGTACCACCGGGCGCAGCAAGGGTGTGCGCTTGTCGCATACCAATATTCTTTCCAACAACCTGGCGTTTGGTCTTGCCGTGGGCGCGCGACCGGAGCACGTGTACTTGCATGCCGCGCCGATGTTCCACTCGGCCGACCTGCTGGCAATGGGCTGGTTCCTGCAGGGGTCGGCGCAGTGCTTCTTGCCGATGTTCTCGCCCCAGGCCTTCCTTCAGGCCATCGCACACCATCGGGTCGGCGCGGTGGTGACGGTGCCGACCATGCTGATCGGCACCGTTTCCAGCGCGGAATTCGCGACGGCCGATGTGTCTTCCTTGCGGGTTCTCATATATGGCGCCGCGCCGATGTCGCTTGAATGGATCGAACGCGTCGCAGCTGCTTTTCCGGCCGTCGAATTGTTCAATTGCTACGGCATGACCGAGACGGCGCCGGATCTCACCATTTTCAATTCGCGCGAATTTCGCGCCGCCATTGAACACATGGCGCTTGCCGGCCTGCGCGACGGGCCGCTGCTTTCGGTCGGCAAGCCCAATGCCCAGAACGAGTTGCGGGTGGTGGCGCCGGACGGGCGCGAGGTGGCGCCGGGCGAGGCGGGTGAACTGATCGCGCGCGGCCCGAACATCATGAACGGCTATCACGATCGCCCGGAAGAGACGCGTACGGCCCTGCGCGACGGCTGGCTGCACACCGGTGACGTTGCACGCATCGACGCCGCAGGGTATGTGTACCTGCTGGATCGCCTCAAGGACATGGTGATCACCGGCGGCGAGAATGTCTATTCCTCTGAGGTTGAGGCGGTGCTGCACCGCCATCCCGCCATCGCCGAGGCGGTGATCGTCGGCATTCCGGATGAGCGCCTGGGGGAAATGGTCACGGCGGTGATCGTGCCCAAGCCGGGAATGCGGCCCGCTGCCGAAGAGATCGCCGCACACTGCCGTGCATACCTCGGAGGGTTCAAGGTGCCGCGGCGCTTCGAGTTTGTCGAGCAGTTACCCAAGAGCGCGCTGGGCAAGGTCCTCAAGGGGGAGATCAGGCAATCGCGTTTGAGGGAGAAGCCCCATGTCCAACCTGGCTGAGCTGGTGCGTGAGGCGCTGGCCCCCGATGCGCAAGGCGCCATTGCCATGTCGCGTGCCGACGACATCCGCAAACTCGCGCTTGCATCGGGCGTGGATGTGGTGGGCATCGCACCGGTCGAGCGATGGGACGAATTCGTGCCGGCAGGCTCACGGCCCTACGACATCCTGCCGGGTGCGAAGTCGGTGGTGGTGGTCGGCGTGCGCGGCCCGTCGGCCGGGGCCTGGCAGTCACCGGACCACCGGCTGATCGAGATGAACGGCTACGATTTCGCCAATGACCGCGTGATTCACCTGGTGGCCGACCATATCGAGCGGGAATACGGCTACCAGGCGATCCAGGCGCCGGGCCTGCCGATAGGCGGGCATCAGCCGGCATTCTCGATGATGCTGGCCGCGGTGCTGGCCGGTCTGGGCACGCGTTCGTTCGCCGCCAACATCATCCTCAATCCGAAGTACGGCCTCTTGTACTACTCCGCTTGCCTGACCACGCTGGAATTGCCGGTCGATCCGATGCTGGAGCAGGACGTGTGCCCGGCGCCGATGTGCGTGCAGGTCTACAAGGCCGGCGGCCGCACACCCTGCCAGGCGGCCTGCCCCTCGGACGATGGCGGCTGCCTGCACGGCACCATCGGCCCGGACAACCGGATTGAATCAACCTATTACGATCGCGAGCGCTGCGTCTCGCGGGCGATGAATTTCGGCATCAACAGTTTCCAGAAGGCGTTGGAGCAGATCGCGGGCGAAGATGACGACGAGCGCCGCCGCATGATGATCCACTCCGACTTCTTTACCCGTTCAACCTCGGCCATCGCCTTCTACAAGGAAAGTGTGGCGCAGTGCTTCGAGTGCATGCGAGTGTGCCCGATCGGCCGGGCCGAAAGGAAGCTTAAATGAGCGCAGCGGATCTGGACCTGATGCAAGCCCACAAGCGCGAACTGGGCGAGCTGGCGAAGAAGGCCGGGGCGCTTGCGTCCGGGGTGGCGGATGCCAACGCGTTCACCGCCGCGATGGAGGGGCAGCGCCCGACCGAACTGCTGCCGGGTTGCAAGACCGTATTCGTGTTGGGCGGCGCGCAGCCGCGCGCCGGCGACTGGGCCAGCCCCAGTTATCGCCACATGGAAACGACCTCGACCTCCGATCGTGTCACCGCGATGGGCAACCGCATCGCGCAGCACATCGAACGACGCTTCGGCTATTACGCGGTCACCATCCCGCCGGGCGTGGATCGCGCGCGCCGTCCCTTCCTCAACATCGCGCTTGCCGCCGAGCTCGCAGGCTGTGGTTCACCGAGCCTGGCCGGGCCGGTGTTGCATCCGCAATTCGGCTTCATGTACTACACCGCAGTGCTCACCACCTTGCCCTTGCCGGTGGACGGGCCGCTGGCGACGCCGGCCTGTCCCGCGCCCGAATGCGTGACCATGTGGGACGAACTGGGCACCACGCCTTGCATGGCGACCTGTCCGATTGACGACGGCGGTTGTCTCGGCGGCAGCCTTGAGGATGGCCGTGTCAAGCAGCGGCGCTACGATGTCGCGCGCTGCACCACACGTGTGCAAACCTCGTTCATCCCGGGCTTTCAGAAGGCACTGGAAGCGGTGTTCGACGAGCCGGAAAAGGAAAAGCGCAAGATGATCCTGTATTCCTCGCAGTTCACCCGCACCCTGTGGTCGATGTCGTACTCGAATGTCAGCCAGGGCCAGTGCTTCGAATGCATGCGGGTGTGCCCGGTCGGATCGAAGCAACGCAATCTGCTGTGAGGAAACACTGAACAGGTCCGCATGGAACAAGGGTCGCTTTGCATCGCCTCGATTTGATTCAACACCAGCGTCGGACAGTCCGCGATACAGGGACCTATTCAGGGGCTTTTTGGGAGCATGCATATGGGTTTCTATTTCGTCGATCCCGAGCTTTACCGCAAGTACAAGGATCAGGTGTTGTCGATGTCGCAGGCGATCCAGATCAACTATCCCGAGCACCTGCCACCTGCGATGCGCCAGCCCGGTTTTTCGGACCGCCAGATCGCCGAGAAGCTCGGCATCGA
>JAYTDE010000455.1:0-2554 GCA_043736195.1 Burkholderiales bacterium
GTATTGTCCAGTGAAGCATTCCAGCGGGTGATCCGGTCCTCGACGACCCGAATCACCGCGTCCACCTCGCCATCGGTGCTTCCGGCCCGCAGCAGAACAGTGGTCGCCTTGCCCGGGTTTTCATTGGCCAGACGCAGATTGCCGGCAATCGCGTTGCTGTTGGGCGGCTGCCCCTCCTTGAGGGCCGGCAGGCTGGCACGGATGTTTGCTTCCGGGTAGGCCTTATTGCCTTCGACCAGCACACGGCCCACGCGGGGCTCGATCACCTGAAACCGGATCGTGCCCTGTTCCAACTCTTGCTCGGGCAGCAACACCTGGACCGATCCGAAACCCGAATCCACGAACGTGCGCTCAAGCGCTTCGAGAGCGCGTTGTACATCGCCAAACTCGCGATCCGGCCCCAAAAAAGGCTTCAGAACCGCATCGATCCGCTCGGCCGCCACCAGTGTCGCGCCAGTGACATCGAACTTTCGGATGGCAAAGCGCGGCCCGCCGGACGCAGCCGGCGCACTCCCAGCCACTGCGGCTGGCTGGGTTACCGCCGGGGTGGACGGCACTGATTGAACCGGCGCGCCACCCGCGCCCGGCGCCTGTGCCAGTTCACGCTGATTTCGGGAGCCCAATCCGTCGGCCGCCAGTACACCAGCCGCATGGCCCAGCAAAAGTCCGCCCAGGACAGCCATTGATGGCAAAAACGATAAGGATCGGAGGCGCTTGCGCAGCGCGCGACCATCAGAACAGTTTTTGCCCTCGAAATTCAAGTTTTTTTCTCATTTACATGCCGGCCGCGACCGCATGCTGGTGGCGATCTGGCTTGATTGGTGTGGGATAATTCCATATGCGTCTGCCGTTAGCTGCGCAACAAGCGCGCCAAACAGCGCTAACCTCATCCACTTTCTCAAGTATATCTACAAAAAACCACATGGTCGCGTACCAATGAGCTCAACCAAGCATGCCAAGGTCCTGATTCTGGGTTCGGGTCCGGCCGGCTACAGCGCCGCGGTGTATGCCGCGCGTGCCAACCTGAAGCCGGTCCTCATCACCGGCATCGAACAAGGCGGGCAATTGATGACCACCACCGACGTCGACAACTGGCCGGCCGACGCTGACGGCGTGCAGGGCCCGGAGTTGATGGAGCGCTTTCGCAAGCACGCCGAGCGCTTCGGCACCGAGATGGTGTTCGACCATATTCACACTGCCAAACTGGGCGAGTCGCCGATTACCTTGATCGGCGACAGCGGCACCTACACCTGCGATGCACTGATCATCGCCACCGGCGCCTCGGCCATGTATCTGGGACTTGACTCGGAGCAGAAGTTCATGGGGCGCGGGGTTTCGGGCTGCGCGACCTGTGACGGGTTCTTCTACAAAAACCAGGACGTTTGCGTGGTCGGTGGCGGCAACACCGCAGTCGAAGAAGCGTTGTATTTATCCAACATCGCACGCTCGGTCACCGTGATCCATCGCCGCAACCGCTTTCGCGCCGAGGCGATCCTGATCGACAAGCTGCTGGCCAGGCAGGCGGAAGGCAAAGTCCGCATCGAATGGAACCAGACTCTCGACGAGGTCCTGGGTGACGATGCCGGCGGGGTGACCGGTGTGCGCATCAAGCCCACCGGAGACGGGGCGAAACGCGATCTGGCGGTGACCGGTTGTTTCATTGCCATCGGCCACAAACCGAATACCCAGATCTTCGCCGGGCAAGTCGAGATGAACACAGGCGGTTACATCAAGACGCGTAGCGGCAGCGATGGCATGGCCACGGCTACCAGCCAGGCCGGCGTGTTCGCCGCCGGCGACGTGCAGGATCACGTGTATCGGCAGGCGGTGACCAGCGCCGGCACCGGCTGCATGGCGGCACTCGATGCGCAGCGTTACCTCGAAATGCAAAGCGGCGGCGCCTGATAACCCCTGCGGGTGGCGACACCATACAAGTCATGGCACGCAAGGACTTTCGACAGGGCTTGGCCGGAATTCGGCAGCAACTCGAGGACGAACGCCGGCGGCTGCAGGAAGCTGCGCGCGTGCAGCGTGCAGTGGAAGCCGAACGGCAGCGCAACAGCCAGTTGTTTCGCGACAGTGTCGGCGATGCCACGCCGCTGACACAGTCCGATCGCGCGGCGCGCCCGCGGCTGCGAGTAGTGCCGCAACCCTTGTCGAATGCATCGGCGCCAGCCACTGTCGCCGCGGCCGCCCGATTGTCCGATGGCCCCGATGGCATCGGCCCGGGCGATATGGATGCGGGGGAAGCGTTCGTCCGCGACGGCATTGATCAACGCACCTTGCGCCGCCTGCGACGTGGTGACTGGGCCATACATGGCCAGCTTGATCTGCACGGCATGAGTCGCGAACAAGCACGCAACGCCACTGAAGACTTTCTGCGCGGCGCGATGGCGCGCGGCTGGCGTTGTGTACGCATCATTCACGGCAAGGGCCTGGGTTCGGCCGACCAGACACCGGTACTGAAAATGCTCGTGCGCCGCTGGTTGCGCCAATCGGCACAGGTGCTGGCCTTCACCGAGGCGCCCGTCTCCGCAGGTGGCAGCGGAGCACT
>JAYTDE010000456.1:0-1986 GCA_043736195.1 Burkholderiales bacterium
GCGCCCTCGACGCACACGAATCCCAGGCCATCGGTGGCCTGGTAGGCGAGCGAGGCGAAGCCCTTGGGCAACCACTGCATGGTGGTGGCAATGGTCGGCATCGCCCAATCGCCATTGACCGGGTTGATGTACTTGAGCTTGAAGCCGAAATGCGGATCAGGGTCACCCGCGCGGCTCATCCGATACAGGGAATCGCGCGTGCGCGAATAGGGGTAGTTGAAGATCGGTGAAGTGGCGCTGGTGGCCTTGTAGTCAATCGGCAACAGGCCGGCGCCGTAGCGCGCCAGGGCGTCGCCCTCCGGCCGGTTCAGCGGAAAACGCTCCTCTTCCCATTCCTCGCGGAACTGGCCATGAAAATGCGCAACCGTCGACAAATCAAGAACGTCGAGCCAGACCATCGGGTCGGGCGAGTCATTGCCATGGTCGTGCCAGGTCCAGGAAGGCGTGATGACGAAATCGCCTTCGTTCATCAGGGTTTTTTCGCCATCGACCGAGGTATAAGCGCCCTTGCCATCGACAATGAAGCGCAAGGCGGATTGCGTGTGCCGATGCGCCGCGGCGATCTCGCCGGGAAGGATCAACTGCAGCCCGCCGTAGAGCACATCGGTGATCAGCGACTGGCCACGCAAGGCCGGATTCTCCAGCACCAGCACGCGGCGCTCCGCCTCACGTGCGGTCAGCAAGGCACCCGACTCGAGGATGCGCGGGCGAATCGCGTCATAGTCCCACAGGTGTGGTACGGCCGCGGCTTTGGGCTCGGCCGGAACCAGGCCCTTGAGTACCTCCCACAGGGGCGCAAGATTGTCACCATCGATCCTGGCGTAAAACGCCTGGCGTTCCTCTGCGTTGCGAACCACTTCCGCGCTTTTCATCTCCATGGGTTTTCTCCCGTCACTCCAGTTGGTTCAAAGTTTACTCCTGCGCTGGCAAGCGGCGCCTACCCCGCGGCGAGCCGCCGCGCCGACTACGAGTCCAACGATGGCATGGATCAAAGGCCCGCCTCAGTAGGTCGATCGACCACCGGAAAGATCGAAGGTCGCGCCGGTGGAAAACGAACACTCCTCCGACGCAAGCCAGGCAACCATGGCGGCGATTTCCTCGGGCAGGCCGAGCCGGCCCATCGGAATTTTCGACAACATGAAATCGATGTGCGCCTGGCTGATCTGGTCGAACATCGGCGTACGTACCGCCGCCGGAGTGATGCAATTGATGCGAATGCCGGTTTTCGCGACTTCCTTGGCAAGCGATTTGGTAAGCGCGATCACTCCGGCCTTGGAAGCGCTGTAGGCGCAGGCGTTTGGGTTGCCATCCTTGCCGGCCACAGAGGCGATGCTGATCACCCGCCCGTAGTCACGGCCGATCATGTGCGGCAGCAAGGCCTGGCAACAATTGAATACGCCGGTCAGGTTGACATCAAGCACCGACTGCCAATCCGCCGGCGTGTACTCGATCACCGGCACCGCAGGCCCGGCGATGCCTGCGCTATTGACCAGAATATCGATCGCGCCCAGCAGTTCAATCGATCGGACCGCGGCGGCGCGCACGCCCACATGGTCGGCGACATTCACCACTATGGTGCGCACCGGCCCCTCGGGCACCAACTCGAGCGCGGCGCGCTCCAGCGCGTCAGCGTTCAAATCCCACAATGCCACGTTCGCCCCGGACCGCAACAGCCGCTTGGCGATCGCATACCCCAAGCCGCTGGCGCCACCAGTGACTACTGCCTTGCGGCCCTGCAGGTTGATCTGGTTTTGTTGCATGTGCGGTGTCCTGAAAGTGTGACTGGCAAGCCCGACCAAAGCAAATGCGTGATCTTGAGCGAACCAAATCTTACCGCGCTCGCTCCGTGCCGCGCGCGAACCGGTCAGCGCGATGCGGCGTTAAACTCGGGTTTCGAATCCATGGAACCAAACACAGCGAAGCCACCCGACATGATCGAGCTCAAAGACATCATTTACGTGCGCCTGGGAACGCGCGACCTCGAGG
>JAYTDE010000457.1:0-9396 GCA_043736195.1 Burkholderiales bacterium
TCGCCGAGGTGTTTCGTATCATCGATTCACGTACCCGCTTGCCGGCGCAGGACCCGGTGCGCCGGGTGCTCGAGCGGGGTGAGGTCGTGAGCCTCTCGATCCACACAGCGCTGCTTGCGCGCAATGACGTCGAATACCAGATTGCCGACAGCGCCGCGCCGATCCGCGACCGGGTCGGCGCCATCGCCGGCGTGGTCCTGGTGTTCGCCGACGTCACCGAGCAGTACCGCGCGCGCCAGGCCCTGCACGACAGCGAGCGCCGTCTGCGCACGATCATCGAAAACGAACCGGAGTGCGTCAAGGTGGTTGATCGCGCCGGCAACCTGATCGAGATGAATGCCGCGGGCCTGATCATGCTCGAGGCCGACTCGCTGCAGGCGGTGCAGCGGCAGACGCTGCTCGACTACATCGTGCCGGAGGCCCGCCCGGCCTTCATCGCGCTGCATCAGCGGGTGATGAACGGCGATGCAGGTACGCTCGAGTTCGAGGTGATCGGCCTGAATGGCACCCGGCGCTGGCTCGAAACGCACGCCGCGCCGATGCGCGACGCCGGCGGCCGCATCGACGCCCTGCTGGGAATCACCCGTGACATCACCGCGCGCAAGCGCAGCGAAACGGAGCGTGTTTCGCTCGAGTCGCAACTGCGTGAATCGCAAAAAATGCAGGCGATCGGCACCCTGGCCGGCGGCATCGCACATGATTTCAACAACATCATCGGAACCATCCTGGGCAATGTCGAACTGGCGCATGACGACGCCGGGGCCAAGCCCGGCTTGCAACAAAGCCTGGCGGAGATTCGCAAGGCCGGAATCCGTGCGCGCGACCTGGTGCAGCAGATCCTGTCCTTCAGCCGGCGCCAACCTACCGCACTCAAACTGATCGAGCCCGGTACGGTCGCTGCCGAGGTGGTGCAACTGCTGCGCTCGACCCTTCCGGCACGGGTCGAGGTTGAGGCGAAGGTCGCGCCCGATACCGGCAATATCCTGGCCGACACGACGCAGATCGAACAGGTACTGCTCAATTTGTGCGTGAATGCCGAACAGGCGATGGCAGGGCGTCCGGGACGCATCGACATCGACGTCAGGACCGTGGTGCTCGATGCCGTCGCGTCGCGCACTGTGTCCGACCAACTGGCGCCAGGGTCTTATGTGGTGATCAGCGTCAGCGACACCGGCGATGGCATGGACCCCGCGACCAGGGAGCGTATTTTCGAACCCTTCTTCACCACCAAGCCGGTGGGCGAAGGCACCGGACTCGGATTGGCGGTGGCGCATGGCATCGTCCGCGCCCACCAGGGCGCGATCGCGGTTGCCAGCGAGCCGGGCAAGGGCAGCCGCTTTGATGTTTATCTGCCCACGGCCGAGGGCATGATCGCGGCACCGGCACCGGCGGCGCCGGTGCCGCGTGCAACTGCGGGTCAAGGGCGCCATGTGCTCTACATCGACGATGACGAGTCTCTGGTCTTGTTGGTCACCCGCCTGTTGCAACGCCGCGGCTACCGCGTGAGCGGCCATGTCGATCCGGCTGCGGCGCTGGCCGAACTTAAAACTGATCCGGCACACTTCGATCTGGTGGTGACCGACTACAACATGCCGCGCATTTCCGGATTGGATGTCGCGCGGGAGGTGCGGGAAGTCCGGCCCGACTTGCCGGTGGTGATCACCTCGGGTTTCATTACCGATGAATTGCAGGTGCAGGCGAGCGTCGCCGGCGTGCGCAGCGTCATTTTCAAGGCCAACACCGCGGAGGAATTCTGCAACGTGGTACAGCACCTGTTGCAGGAAAATGTGAACTGAGCGCCCCCCGGCGCCGCGCTTGTCGACCGTGCCGCCGCGGGCAGCCCGGTGCGCCGGAAGGCCGGCGGGGCGGCACTACACTAGTATGATCTGAACTGTTCGGGACCTGCCGTGACGCGGCAGCGTATGCTGTGAAGAGGGAGGGTTGCGTATGGCTGGTGTATTGCGTTTCGCGGTCAGGCGGCGCCTGCTCCGGACGGGCTTGGCGGCGGCGACGATCGCTGCACCTGGCGCAGCGTGGGCACAATCCTATCCGTCGCGCCCGGTGCGCCTGATCGTCCCGTTCCCGCCCGGCGGCACCACCGACATCGTCGCCCGCGCCTTCGTCGAATTGCTCGGGCGCGAGCTGGGTCAGCAGATCGTGGTCGAGTACAAGCCAGGCGCTGTGACCAATATCGGCACCGAGCAGGCCATGCGCGCCACGCCGGACGGCTACACACTTCTTTTCGGCTCGTCGGTGATGGCCACCAATTTCGCCACCGGGCCGGTGCCTCCTTTCGACCCGCAGAAAACCCTGGCGCCGATATCCTTGGTCAACACCATGGCCTACGTGGTGTGCGCCAATCCGGCCGCTCCCTTCTCGAACGTGCGCGAATTGCTGGCGGCGGCGCGGGCGCGGCCCGGGCGCATCACGATGGCCACCGCCTCGCTCGAGTACGTGGCGAAACTCCTTAATGCGCAGTCCGGGGTCGACATCCTGCACATCCCGTACAAGGGCGGTGCCGCCGCCTTGACCGACGCGATTTCGGGCCAGGTCGACATGGCCGCGGCGCTGGTGCCGGTGATGCTGCCGCAAATCCGTGCCGGCAAGCTGAAGGCGATCGGCGTGACCTCCGCGCGCCGTTCCGGCGCCCTGCCGGACGTGCCGACCTTCATCGAATCGGGCGAATCACGCTACCGGGTCGAAGGCTGGTATTCGCTGCACGGCCCGGCGGGCCTGCCGCGCGAGATCGTGCGCACCCTGTCGGAAGCCACGCGCAAGGTACTCACCAATCCGGAATTCGTCGAGAAGCAGCGCGCGATCGGCTCCGACATCGTCTCCAGCAGCCCCGAGGAACTGGCGACCCGCCTCAAGGTGGATACCGAGGACGCGTTGCGTCTGGCGCGCGAACTGAAGATATCGCCGGCCAATTGAAGTCAGGCGTAGCATAGTGGCGCACCGGTCTGGCCGCACATGGCCGGTGTCGAAAGAACACCAATAGGAGACGACAATGAGCGAAATCCTTTTGCAGCAAGTCATGGCTCCAAGCGTCTGGAAGGGTGAACAGATGCGCACCCGCGATGACTGGGTCGTCGCGCTCGGTGCACGCGATGTCGCGGAGATCGATGCCGCACTCGCGCATGCCAAGGCAAGCCGCATCGGTCTCTTCGACGTCAGGCCCGAACACTTTCCGCTACCGACGCTGGCGCCGCGCCTGGCGGCGATTCGCGACGAGGTCGCCGACGGCCGTGGCTTCGCGCTTTTGCGTGGCCTGCCAATCGAACGTTATTCGATCGATGAAGCGCGCCTGCTGTTCTGGGGGCTGGCCAGTCATGTGGGCACCGCCGAAGGCCAGGACCGCGCCGGCAACCGCATGCATCAGGTCACCGATACCGGCAAGCGTGTCGAAGGCGACAACAGCACGCGCGGCTACGAAACCAACGACGAACTGATGTTTCACAACGACGGCGGCGATGCCTTCATGCTGCTGTGCGTGCGCACCGCGCAGAGCGGTGGCACCAGCAAGCTGATGAGTACCGGCGCCTTGTTCAACGAAATCCTGCGCCGCCGGCCGGACCTGGCGCGCGTGGTGCAGCAACCCTTCCACTTCGATTCACGCGCGCAGAACGCGGCCGACATCAAGGTGCAGAGCGTGCCGATTCTCACCTGGCACGCCGGGCGCATGAACGTGCTGCACAAGCGCCGCTATATCGAAACCGCGCAACGTTTTCCCGAGGTGCCTCGGCTAACCTCGCTGCAGATCGAAGTGCTCGACATGATCGATGCGATCTGCAACGACCCGTCGTGGCATCTGTCATTCGACATGCAGCCCGGCGACATGCAGATCGGCAACAACTTCTCGGTGCTGCATTCGCGCACCTCCTACGTCGATGACCCCGCGCCGGAGCGGCGGCGCCTGCTGCTGCGCATCTGGATGACCTTGCCAAACGGCCGGCCCTTGCCGGAGGTGTACGCCACGACGCGGGAATTCGGGCAGACTTTCCGGCGGCGCCAGGAGGCGCTCGCTGTCGCCTGAGGGCAGGCCGCTATCGAGGGCCGATCGCGCCAACTACGTCAGGCTTGCGGTAAGCGCGGCCATCGCCCGGGCGACATCGTCGCCCATCACGTTTTGCATATGGCCAAGCCGCGAACGCATCACCGGCAGGGCGAGGACGCGCGCCGCCAGGCCGGCCCGCACCCAGTCGATATCGTTGGCGTTGGCGCGAATCAGCTTGGAACAGGCGCAATCGTTGGGGTCGAGAAACCAGGCCACCAGGCCACCTTTCAGCGGCAACTGGATCAGCCGCGCCTCCCAGCCTTCTGGAAGCGACAAAACGCGCGGCGACAAGGCATCGGCGAAATAGCCCCTGTCGCGCGCGAACGCGCTTGATTCGCCGAGATGTGCATTGATGTCCAATACGCGCTCCGGATCGAACTTCAGGAAAAAATCCAGATCGACCGACGCAACCATGCGTTCCGGCGGTTCAAGCACCGCGCCCAGAATCGACAGACTGCCGACCACCACGAAATTGCGATGGTTCGTCAATTGCGCCGCTTCAAGCAATACGTCCTCGATATGTTCGAGTTTCATGCCGGCAATTCCATGCACATGAGCGGCGAATTGACCCGCAAGACGCGCGCCTGCGGATCGCTGAGGCGTTTCACGGCCTCATCCGCAGGCATGGCAAGCAACTCGCGCCAGGCGTCGATATAGACCTGGCTGCACAGACGCTCGCGTTCCCACAGGTCGACCACGGCGGACGCGCGCGTGCGCATCGGCACGTCCATGATCGGCAGAATGCGCGCATGGAGCGCCAATCGATGCTGATCGCGCACGGCGAGTTCGGCGCGCGCGGCGCGGGCGTCTTCGTAGCTCATGCGCCGATTGTGCATTCGCGATTCGCGCGATGCAAGCGTCATTTACCGCAAGGCGTGCGAGCGCGCAGTCGCGGCCGCGGCTACCGGGATTGCAGCAACGCCTTGATTCGCGGTTCCGGCTTCCAGTAGTTCGGTCCCTTGAGAAACTTGCCGTTGGCGTCGTAGATCGGATTACCGTCCGCGTCAAGCTTGCTTTCGTTGCTGTCCATGATGATGTCGAGCACGTCTTCCAGCGGTAGACCGTACTTGAGCGCTTCCGAGCGGCAGTACACGATCACATCGCCCAACAGGTCGGCGATCGCGGTCAGGACTTCGGCCGCATCGGCGCCCCCGGCCACCTGCGCGGCGATGTCGTCGATCTCGTGCACCTCGTCGATCAGCGTCGCCTTGAATTTCTGCAGGCGCTCCGCGGTGTTTTCCGGTAGCGTCGGCCGTTGGTGGGCCGGCAGGCGGTACATGGCATTCATCAGGGCGATGCGCTGGGCGAAGGTCTTTTTCATCTTGTTTCGATCTTTCGGGTTGAGCCGGTGCCGGTGTTGGTCGAGCCGTAGCTGTTGAAATGCGCGAAACCGACATCGTCGAACACCACGATCACCACGTTTGGTGCGCTGTGGCGCGGTCGCGGCTGGGGCGGCCACCATGGCGTCGAATCGGTGACGGTTCGACCGATCCGGCCGGCGAAGGCAGGTTCACTCAAGGGCTTGCTCCTCGGATTGGTATCGGGCGCAGCGGCGGCCCGAACGAACAGTCATGACCAGGTAGATGCGCGGCGCGCCGCCTAACCGGCGTGCGCTACGCGCACGGACCAGGTTTCAGGCCCGCCGCCCGAAGCGTGATCGGCAACCTGCGCGGTCCGCGCACCGTGCCTTCGGACCAGGTGGTCTTCCGGCCCGGCGTCTCGCTGAAATCCGGAAAGCGCGCCAGCCACTCCTCGATGGCGATGGTCATTTCCATGCGCGCCAGGTTCGAGCCCAGGCAGCGGTGACGCCCGAGGCCGAAAGCGGCGTGCGGGTTTTCGGCACGATCGATCAAGACCTTGTCCGCATCGGCGAATTTGGCCGGGTCGCGATTGGCCGCCGGGAACGAGAGCAGCACTTGCCCACCGGGTTTGAACGGACAGCCCGACAGGGTTTTCTCCTGCACCACCTCGCGCGCCATGGTCACCGGCGAATAGGCGCGCAGGAATTCCTCGATCGCCGTCGGCAGCAGGGCCGGCTCGGCCACCAGGCGCGCGCGATCTTGCGGATGCGTCGCCAGATGCCACAGCGAGGCGCCGATGCCGCTCCAGGTGGTGTCGATGCCGGCGATCAGGATCAGGCGCAGCGAGCCCAGGATATGCGGCTCCGAGAGCGGCTTGCCGTCCACTTCGGCCTTGAGCAGGAAACTCACCAGATCGTCGCCTCCGGGGTTGGCGCGGCGCAGTTCGACATGCTTCCTGAAATAGGCGTTCTGTTCGTGCATGGCGGCGATCGCGACCGCTGGATTGCGCACCCCTTCGATCAGCGTCTGGTGAATCCACACCCGGTACATGTCGCCGTCTTCCTCGGGCATGCCCAGCATGTGGGCGATCACGCGTACCGGAATGTGCTGCGCGTATTCCACCGCGCCGTCGCATTCGGGCTTGTCGCCGATGGCGTCGAGCAGCGAACGGCACACCGCGCGCGCGCGGTCTTCGAGCTTGGCGATTTCCCTGGGCGCGAAGGCCGGCAGCAAAAGCTTGCGCGCCGGGGTGTGCTCCGGCGGGTCGGAGGTGATGGGTGGCCCGGGAATCAGCGGCAGCTTGTGCTCGCGCACGATCACCCGGCGCGAGGAGAAGTGCTCGGCGTCATAGGCGATTTCACGCACGTCGTCATAGCGGGTGGCGAAATAGGCGCCGTCCTCGAAACGCTGCGAGGTGGCGACCGGGCAGGTCTGGCGCAGGGTGTCCCAGATCGGGTACGGGTTGTCGGTCCATTGCGGATCGAAATGGTCGAAATCGATGGCCCAGTCGGTGACCGGTGGTCGGTTTTCCATGATCACTTCTCCTTAGGCGCTGGTAAGGCGAACCGCGTGTTCGGGGCAGTTGGCCACGGCCAGCCGCGCTTTTTGTTCCAGGCTTGCCGGCACCACGCCATCGCCACGCACTTGCGCATTGCCTTCGTCGTCCGCCTCGAACAATTCGGGCGCGACCAGGCAGCAGCGGTTGTGTCCCTGGCAGCGCTCGGCGGCGATCGCCACACGCATGACTTTCGAATCTGACATCGGCTGGTCTCCTTGACGGGGTTTTATTTGCGTCACGCCGGCTTGCCGTGACGCTCTATTGAAATGCCGCTTTACCGCGGATCGTCATCCTGCCGCCGGACACCCGCGATCCGTGAGGCGTGCAGCGCGCGACCCCGGCACTACTCCGCCTTGATATTGCCGGCCTTGATCACCGCGGCCCAACGGTCGGTATCGGCGCTGATCATCTTGCTCATGTCCGCCAGACTCAGCGGCTGCGCCGCTTCGGCGCCCAGTTTTTCCATTTTCTCCTTCACGTCAGGCATCGTCAGCACACGCGCCAGATCGGCGTTGATCTTCTCGATCACCTCGCGCGGCGCACCGGCGCGGGTGAAAAATGTGTACCAGGCCATCACCCCGGCCTCCGGGTAGCCGGCTTCGATCAGGGTCGGCACGTGGGGCAGCTGTTTCAGGCGTTCGCGCCCGATCACGCCCAGTGCCTTCAGCTTGCCACCCTGCACATGCTGGGTGATGAGGCCGGTGGCGGCGAAGGCCACATCGAGTTGACCACCCAGGAGATCGCTTACGATCTGTGGCTGCCCCTTGTAGCCGATCGCCTGCAGGTTGATGCCGGCTATCTGCTTGAACAATTCGGTCGACAGGTGGATCGAAGAGCCGCTGCCCGGATTGCCATAGTTGAGCGGCCTGGTCTTGGCCAGCGCGACAAATTCCTTGAGCGAGCCGGCCGGCGAACTGGCCGGCACCACGATCACCGCGGCCGACCAGGCGGCCACGCCCAGGGCGGTGAAATCTTTCTTCGGGTCCCAGGTGGCGTTGGTGCCGAGCGCCGGATTGGCGGTAATCGCAGGCCCGGTGATGAGCCAGGTGTAGCCGTCGGCCGGTGCCTTGGCCACCGCATCGGTGCCGATGTTGGAGTTGGCGCCGGGGCGAGCTTCGGTGATGATGGTCTGGCCCCACATGGGGCCGAGTTTTTCGGTGATCACGCGGCTGACCACATCGACAATGCCGCCGGCCGGATACGGCACGATGACGCGAATCGGTTTGTTGGGGAAGGTGCCCTGCGCATTGGCCGCAAGTGCGCAAAATCCGAGGCCGATGGCTATCGCAAGGCCGGGCAGGCGTTTTTGCATTTGTCTCTTGTATTGTTGAATTGCGCCGAACAGGAACTATAACCGAAGCGCTTTTGGTTGCGGCGCACCCGTGCCAACCAAAGGCTGGCGCCTGGCTCCCGCGTCCGGATACGCGTTGGTTGAAGGGCCCGATCGATACCTGCCGCGGCAGGCGACGGCGCATAATGTCCGCATGCTTCGCAGACAGTTCCTGCAGTGTCTCGGCACGGCCGCCTTGATCCCGGCTGTCGGCCGGGTCGCCGCACAAACCTTCAGGCATGACCCCTTCAGCCTGGGCGTCGCCTCCGGTTCGCCCGCCACCGACGGTTTCGTGTTGTGGACCCGCCTGATAGCCGCCAGCGGCGCGCCGCCCCTGCCCGAGGTGCCGTTCGAGGTGCGTTGGGAGTTGGCTGCCGATCGCGGATTTCGGCGCATCGTGCGGCGCGGCCGCACCCTGGCCGAACCGGCATTCGCGCACAGCGTGCATATCGAAATCAGCGGGCTGCCGCTGTCCGCGGCGCGCCCGTATTACTGGTACCGCTTCATGCAGGGTGGCGCGGTCAGCGCGATCGGCCGCACCCGCGGCTTGCCACCTGCCGGCAGCGACGCTCCCCTGAGTCTGGCGCTCGCCTCGTGCCAGAACTACGAGCACGGATTTTTTGGCGCCCACCATCATCTGGCGCGGGAAGCGGTGGATCTGGTGCTCTTTGTGGGCGACTACATCTATGAGTACGGCGTCACGCCCGGCCGGCTGCGCCAGCACAACAGCCCGCCCTGCTTGAACCTTGACGACTACCGCGCGCGCCTGGCGCACTACAAGTCCGACCCCGACCTCAAGGCCGCGCACGCCGCCCATCCATGGATCGTGACCTGGGACGACCATGAAGTCGAAAACGACTATGCCAACGACCGCTCGGCGTCGGCGCGCGGCGAGGTGTTCCTGGCGCGCCGCGCCGCCGCCTATCGGGCTTACTGGGAGCACATGCCCCTGCGTTGGCGACAACGGCCGCAGGGCGCGGATGCGCAACTTTACCGACGCTATCAGTGGGGCAAGAGCGCCAATCTGCACGTGCTCGATGCGCGCCAGTATCGCGACTATCAGGTGTGTACACCGCCCGACGAGGGCGGGTCGCGCACGGTACGCGACAGTAGTTGCCCGCAACGGATGGATCCGACATTGAGTCTGTTGGGC
>JAYTDE010000458.1:0-2947 GCA_043736195.1 Burkholderiales bacterium
ACCGAACGCAACCCGGCAAGCCTTCTGTTCGGCCGCAAGCAAGTGCCGGAAGGGCCGGGCGAAACCAAAGCACCGGAGGCGAGCGGCAAATCGTCACCGTGGGAGTCGAAACCATGAAATACCGCTTACCGATCCACTGCTGGCGCCTGCCTGCCGTCGGCTTGCTGTTGGCCACCTTGTGCGCCTGCAGTACGCTGCGCCCGGCGGTGACACCACCGCCTTCGTTTTACTCGCTCGATGCGGCCATCGCACCCGGCACTTCCGTGAACGCCAAGCCGGCAACGGTAGCGCTCGGCGCGCCGACACTGATCATCAATCCGCCACATGCCGCGGCCGGCTTCGACAGCCAGCGCATCATCTACGTGCGCGAAGCGCAAAAGCTCGAATACTTCGCACATAGCGAATGGGTCGATCCGCCGGCACGCATGCTGGCACCGTTGATCGTCGCCGCCGCCGTCAAGACCGCTGCGTTCAACGCGGTGGTGACAACGCCGGGCGCGGCCGCCGGCGACTTGCGGCTCGATACCGAAATCGTGCGCCTGCTGCAGCGCTTTGGCAGTGGCCCAAGCGAAGTACGTTTCACCCTGCGCGCCACCCTGGTCGACGAAAGAACGCGCCGCGTGCTGGCCGCGCGCGAATTCGACATGACGCTGGCCGCCGAAAGCGAGGATCCCTACGGCGGAGTCGTGGCTGCCAGCCGCGTCGTGCAGGAAGTGCTGGCGCAACTGGCGCTGTTCTGCGCCGACGCCGCGCTGACCTGGCGCACGGCTACCGAAAAGCCCGCGGCCGCAAGCCGTCGCTAAACGATGCGCGGCGGCGCTTCAAGCCGCCGCGCCGCAAAGCCTGGCTACCGGCGCCCACTGGCGATGCCCCGTGGGATCGGCCTGCGGCTTCGCAGGAGCACCACCGGCAGGGGCAAAATCATGGGTCGCCCGCGGCATGAGCGCCGGGCGGCGTGGCGCGGCTGCGGTTTTCCACGATGCGTTGACGAATCAAGTCACGGGTATCGCGCACGGCCGCCGCATAGGGTCCTTCGGCCAGCGCGGCGGCTTCTATCAGCACCAGAGCCTCGTCGTTGCGCCCCTGGTCCGACACGGTTTGGGCGAGATTGTTGCGCACCGCCGCCGATTCCGGGTGGCGCAGCGCGGCCTGGCGCAGCACCGTTTCGGCCCGCTGCAATTCACCCATCGCGTGGTAGCCATTGGCCAAGCCGATCTGCGCGGTCAGATTGTCTGGCCAGCGCTCAAGAAATGTCGCAAAAGCGATCGTCACGGCCTGTGCACTGGCGACCCGCCCCATGGCGACCACCGCGGCCAGATAGGTCGATTCGGTGGCGGTGGCCGGAATCCGGTGCGGCGGAGAATTGACCATCGCCCAGTACTTGCTGTTCTTCCAGGTGTACTCGAGCACCGAAAGCGGCATCACCAGGCGACGTTTTTCGCCCGAGCGCAACACCAGTTCGCCTTTTGGATAATCGTAGCCGACCACCACCGCGTAATGCCAGAGCGGCACCGGCCACACACCGTAATCCTGCAACACGATCACCGGCGTGCCGGCGGCCACCTCGCGCAGCAGGTCGGCATAGCTTGGCGCAAGCTGGTAGGAAACCATGTCATAGCGGCGCGGCGTGGCCAGCATCTCGATCTGCAGGCTGCCCTGGCGCGCCGGCAAGTAAACCTGCGGCACCAGCAATTCCGGCGTGACCTCGCCGTTGAAAGCGGCCAGCGTGGTCGCCAGGGCCGCCGGGCCGCACTGGTAATCCTGTTGCGGGAAAAACGGCACCTCGACCAGTTCGATGCGCTCCGGCAGTCCGGGGGGCCAGGATTCGCCCAGAGCGCTGGTCTGCGGTGCCATCAGCGCGCAACCGCTGAGACCGGCTGCGGCGACGAAAACGCCCGCCAGCAGGCGGGCGCCACGAACCACTGAACGCAGGAGCGTCATTTCCAGTTGAAGTAGACCACCAGACCAATAACGATCAGTAAAGCCCAGCCCCAGCCGCTTTCCAGCGCACCTGCCGGCAGCGCGTTCACATTGCCGGCCAGGGTGCGCACTTCTTCATTGCTCATCGCCGCCACCCGTTCGCGCGCCAGCCGAGCATCCACGCCAAGTGCCTGCAGTTGCCCCGACACCTCCGCCCGCGTGAGCGCGTTTAAGGCCACGCCGCGGTGTCCATCGGCGCTGGTCACAGAGAGCACCTGATCGGCCCCGACCATGCCGGCATGTGCCCCCGGAAATTGAAACAGCATGAGCGAGGCGATCAACAAACGGCAAATCATCTTGATTCCTGGGAATTTCATGAAAGTCTCCGGTTAAAAAAAATGAGAATCGATGTGAACGTCAAAACACTTCAACCAACGAAAACCACCACTGCCGATCATTTATCCGCCATCAGGCACCTCCTTCAAGCTTGACGAAGCCGGGCTTCTTGTGCCCTCAGGGACGCTTCTTCAAGGCGTTCTTGAGATCGCCAAATCCGGCCTGAGCCTGGCCCGCCACCTTTTGCACCTTGCCCTTCTGCTCCAGATTCACCTCGCCTACCACGCGCCCGGCCACTTCCTTGACTTTGCCCTTGACTTCCTTGATACGACCACGGGCCTGATCCCTGTTCATGCGTTTCTCCTGGTGGGAATTGAAAAAAACCGCCAAAGTAGTCAAGAGGTCGCAAGCGCTGGGTAGCGGCCTCTGCAGAAGACTGCGCGCACTGCCCGCGCTGGTCTGTGCGCAAGCGCACGCAGCGGGCGCTGTCGCCTTGGCGCAGGTTTTTCGTCGCGCGCGGCCAGTGCCCAAGTCCGAAAGGCTACAGAAGCCGACCTGCCAGCCTCGCCATCCACTCGCGCACCCGCAACATCCAGGGACGCCGCTCCCAGCTTTCTGCATCGATCGCCTGCGACGCCGCCAGATCCCGGTCGAACATGGCACGCATCTTCAATGCGAAGTCGCGGCCGAG
>JAYTDE010000459.1:0-8639 GCA_043736195.1 Burkholderiales bacterium
TCGGCCACGCCTGCCGACAGGGTCTCGTAAACCTTTGGCGCCGGCACCGTCACCGCCACGGCGCCGAATGCCTCGCCGACCTTCGAGGCGATGCCTCCAGGCAGGCGCACCTTGAGTCCGCGCAGGTCGTCCCAGCTCTGGATCGGCTTCTGCGACTGGATCACCCCGGCGCCGTGGGTCATCATGGCGATCACGGTGACGCCGCGATGCTCGTCGGCCTTCGCCAGATGCTTCTGGTAGACCCGCCAATAGGCGGCCGAACCAGCCTCGGCGCCGGCACCCAGGCCCGGCATCTCCATCACTTGCGTGGCAACGAATTTGCCCGGGTTGTAGCCATGGAAGATCCAGCCCACATCCTGGATGCCGTCGCGCACCGCGTCGAATTGCCCGGGCGGCTGCGCCAGGTTGTACTTGATCTCGAAGGTGACGCGCCCCTGCGTGGCGTCCTGCACCCATTTGCCCCAGGTCGGCAAAACATCGGAATTGATGTGATGGGTCGGCGGCGCCCACGAACCGATCACCAGTTTGGTCTGCGCCGCTGCCGCTCCGGCGAGGCTTAGGGCAAGCAGCCCGACAACTACATTGGCAAGCACGCGCATCATGGCATCTTCCCTCAAGGTTGGATCGGACGACGCTTGCCCCGGTCAGGCAATACGCGCCGCAGGACGGAGCGCAGTATGTCCCTGCATACCCGCGAACGTCAAGTGTGTGGCGGGCCGAACCGGTGCGCCGTCTTACCCTGCAGGCGGCGCGTCATGCGCTCGCTGCCACTGTTTGTCGGAGGCGATCTCGGCGATCTGGATGGTGTAATGGCTGAACAGTTCGCCGCGGCCGCGCGGGATCGCCTTGCGGTGCTCGGGATCGCGCATCCAGGCTTGCAGCGACGCCGCATCGCGCCAGTACGACAGCGTGATCACCTTGCCGGGCGTATCGCGACTGGTGAATGATTCCTTGGAAATGAAGCCATCCAGCCGGCGCGCATGGACCAGCAGTTCGGTCACCAGCGCCTTGTTGCGCTCCTCCATGCCCGGCAGGGTGCCGAATTCGATGATACAGACCAGCATGTGACCTCCCTCGGCACAACCTACCCGCAACGTGCGCGCCCGGCTTGCCAGGCGCGCCTCGCTTCCCTACGCCGCGCAAGCGCTGCGTGCGCCATTTTGCCTGCGTATTGACGGCTGCGCCACAGCGGCACTAAGCTTGCGCCAGACTGCGGGCAACGCTGGCAACGACAGCGCGCTCGTGCTTCGAACACCCCAACCGGAGCGTCCATGCCCCTGCCGCAAAATCGCGCCGATCACGTCGGCAGCCTGCTGCGGCCCGCCGCGCTGCGGCGCGCCCATGGAGACCGACGCGAGCAGCGCATCGGCGCGGATATCCTCGAGGCCGCTGTCGAGAGCGCCATCAGGGAGGCGGTGCAACGCCAGGAACAGGCCGGCTTGCGCGTTGTGACAGACGGCGAATTCCGCCGCGGTTCATGGTTTCTCGGCTTTGTCGATGCGGTTGAAGGGATCGCGCTGGCGCAGGTGCCCCTGCGGTTCACGGCCGACGGCGTCGATGACAAGACCTGGCACGGGCCGGTGATCCGCGGCAAGCTCAGGCGCACGCGCCCGATCGTGCTGGACGATTTTATTTTCTTGCAGGGAATCACCGCGCAGGTCGCCAAAGTCACCTTGCCGACTCCCAGCGTGATGCACTTTTTCGGCGGCGAGAACGGCGTCGACCGGACCGTCTATGCGGACCTGCCGCTTTTTTTCGCCGACCTAGCCGCCATTTATCGCGACGAGATCGCAGCTCTGCACCAGCAGGGATGCCGCTACCTGCAGTTCGATGAAGTGCCGCTCGCGCTGTTGTGCGACCCCGCGATTCGCCTCGCCATCAAGGCGAGCGGCGAGGATCCCGAGCGTCTCATCGGGCTTTACATCAAGGCGGTGAACGACGCGCTGTGCGGCCGCCCGCCTGACCTGTGCGTGGTGATGCACCTGTGCCGCGGCAACTACCGCGGCCGCTGGATGGGCAAAGGCGGCTACGATCCGATCGCCGAGCGCCTGTTCAATCAACTCGACGTCGACGGTTTCCTGCTGGAATTCGACAGCGAGCGTGCCGGCAGCTTCGAGCCGCTGCGCTATCTGCCGGCGAACAAGCGCGCCTTTCTCGGCTTGATCAGCTCGAAGAACGAGGCACTGGAAGATGCGGACCAGTTGGCGCGCCGGCTCGACCAGGCCTTCCGCTACGCGCCGGCAGAGCGCCTGGGTCTGTGTCCGCAGTGCGGGTTCGCCAGTTCCGCCGGCGGCAACCCTCTGCCCCCGCAGATGCAATGGGCCAAGCTGGCCCTGACGGTCGCGACCGCGCAGCGCGTGTGGGGGGAGAGTTGAGGCCCGTGAATCAAGCAGGTTCGCAATACCTGCAACGCCGGTGCCTTGCAGGTGGACTTGGCAGCGCCGCAAGGAAGTTTCAGGCTGCCGCCAAGCGCCACAAAGTCGTCACTTCCGCCTTGCGCGCCGCATGCAGCGGATCGGCCGCATCGCTGGCCTTGGCATGTTGCGGACGTGTATCAATGCGCGCCACCACGCGCAGCCCGCCTGCCGTGATCGCATTGGCCAGTTCGTCGGGCGCGCGCAGCCCCAGGTGCTCGGCCAGATCGGAGAGGATCAACCAGCCCTCACCTTCCGACGTCAGGTGCGCCGCCAGGCCAGCCAAATAGCCGCGCAGCATGCGGCTGTCGGGATCGTAGATCGCGTGCTCCAGGGGAGATGCCGGGCGCGCCGGCACCCAGGGCGGATTGCACACCACCAGCGGCGCCTGCCCCGGCGGAAACAAATCGGCTTCGATCACCTCCACCTGGGCGGCCAGCCCCAGGCGCGTGATGTTGTCGCGTGCGCAGGCCAGCGCGCGCGCATCGTTGTCGGTCGCCACCACCCTGGGCACGCGGCGATGCGCCAAGAGCGCTGCCAGCACGCCGGTACCGGTGCCGATATCGAAGGCCAGTTGCGCGTCTTTTAGCGGCGCCTTGGCCACCAGCGCCAGGTACTCGCCGCGCACCGGCGAGAACACGCCATAGTGCGGATGAATGCGCGCGCGCAGCGCCGCGATCTCGACCCCTTTCCTGCGCCATTCGAATGCGCCGATCGCGCCCAGCAATTCGCGCAGCGAGGCCACATAGGGCTCGTCTGCCGCACCCCAGGCCTGCACACAAGCACCCGCCACATCCGGTGCGCGCCGCAAGGGCACGACATGGCCGGCATCGAAGGGCAAGAGCAGCATGCCGAGAATGCGCGCCCGTTGCGCCTGCGCCATGCGGTGCAGGTGAAAAGCCTGCGCCGGCACCACCGCGACCGCGAGCGCCACTTTCGCCTTGCGCGGCTTGTCCGGTTTGGCATCGACGCGGCGCATCAGCGCCTGCAGCAACAGGCGCGCGTTCTGGAAATCACCGCGCCACAGCAAACCCGTGCCTTCGCAGGCCATGCGATAGGCGCGATCGGCGCTCATGCTGTCGTCGGCGATCTCGACCCGCTTGGGCGCACTGGCGCCGCTCTCGGAATGCCAGCGCGCCTGGCGTTCGGCACCGCGTTCGTGCCATTTGATGACCGGGACTTCACTCATGGGTGACTTTCAGCTGAAATTTTCGTCGGGCCCGAGAAAGCGCCACTTGCCCACCGGCAGTTCGCCCAGCAACACGCGGCCGATGCGCACGCGCTTCAAGCCCAGCACTTCGAGCCCGACCATGTCACACATGCGGCGGATCTGGCGCTTCTTGCCTTCGCGCAGGATGAAGCGCAACTGATCGTCGTTTTGCCACGTCACCTTTGCCGGCTTGAGGGCACGGCCATCGAGCTCGAGTCCGTGGTTAAGGCGCTGCAACTCGGCCGCCGGCAGGGTGCCGGGGCGGGTGTAGCGCACCCGCACCAGGTACTCCTTCTCCACCGCGGAATCCTCGCCGATCAGCTGCTTGGCGATGCGTCCGTCCTGGGTCAGCACCAGGAGGCCGGTGGAATCGATGTCGAGGCGCCCGGCCGGCGCCAAACCGAACAGGTCCTTGCGGTCGAAGCGTAGCGGTGTGGCGGCACGCGTGGGCTGCCATTGCGCCTCGGGCGTTACCAGCACCACCGCCGGCCGATGGCCGTCCTCGGCCTGGCCGCTGACAAAGCCGATCGGTTTGTGCAACAGCACCGTGACGCGGCGCGCCTGCTCGGCATGGGCGCGGCGATCGACCGTGATTTTCTGCTCTGGCGTCACGCGCTGCCCGAGAACCGCCACCAGACCGTCGACCCGCACCCAGCCGCGCTCAATCCATTCATCGGCCTCGCGGCGCGAGGCCAGACCCAGCTCGCTCATGCGCTTGGACACGCGCATCGTTTCGGTGGCGGAAACATCGCTCACAGGCTGTTGCGGCGCGGGCACTGCAGGCGTGTGGGCGGAGCGCACCACACTGCGTCGTGGCGCGGCACGACTTTCCTCCGCCTTGATCGCGGCAGGCGGCGGATGACCCGCCTTGCGGTCAGCCGAACTCACGGCGGGGTCTCCAACTGCGCAGGGGCCGCGGGCTGCATTTGCGGTTCAAGCGCCGGCTCGCGCGCAACTTTTGGTGCGGCCAGCATCGCGGCGCGACTCAGCGGAGTTTCCAGGCTGACGCGCCCCAGGCTGCCCTGACGATAGTCGGTGAGCAGCACATGCGCGGCTTTTTCAAGATCGAGGTGGCCGCCACGGGCGCGCAGGCCGCGCCCGCGGGCCACTGCCTCCAGCAGCGCCGGGCCGTCCATGCCGGCGACCTCACACGCATAACGCTTGGCCAGCAGTGCCGGATAGCGTGCCAGCAGCAGGTCGGCCAGATAGGTGGCGACTTCTTCATCGATATAGGCATTGGCGCCGATGGCGTGGCTGGCGGCCAGCATCAGGCCATCGCTCGGGTGGGCGATCGCCGGCCACATCAGCCCCGGCGTGTCGAACAGCACCGTGCGGTCATCCAGCTCATAGCGGCGCAACTGCTTGGTGATCGCCGGCTCGTCGCCCACCGGCGCCACCCGGCGCTTCAACAGCGCATTGATCAGGGTCGACTTGCCGACATTCGGAATGCCCATCACCAGCATGCGCACCGCCTTCATGTGGCCATCGCGATGCGGCACCAGGGCGGCGGCCAGGCGCAGCACGCGCGCCACGTCCGCCGGCTTCTTGCAGGAGAGCGCCACCGCCTTGACCGCAGCCTGGTGGCCGCGCAAGGCGGCATGGTCGGCCTCGATTGCCTTGATCCAGAGCGCGGTCACCGCCGGGTCGGCGGCATCGGCCTTGTTGAGGATCTTCAGGCAGGGCCGCTGGCGGTGCGCGCGCATCTCGGTGATGATCGGGTTGCCGCTGGCGCCCGGCAGGCGTGCGTCGAGCACCTCGACGACCACGTCGATCAATGCCATGGTCTCGGCCGCCTTCTTGCGGGCGGCCACCATGTGGCCGGGGTACCAACCGATGGACATGCGTGCGAAACCCTGCTGTGGGCGAATCGATGGAAGGGCGTGACGCAGCGGCTACGCCGGCCAGCAAGCCGCCATTGTCCCACCGATCCTTTAAGCGCCTGCCGCCTTGGGCGATCGCGTGGCAGACGCCGCGACGTGATGGCCGGGTCAGCCGGGTCTGTGCGCGTGGTCGCGATGCACCACGTCGCGCTGCGCCAGCGAAATCAGCAATGCCGCGGCCAGTACGCCGACCGAAAGCGCCAGGCCGGTGCCCAGCCCGCCCAAAGCATGCGCCCGGCGAACATGCAGCGCGTTTACTCCAGGGTCAGGCAAGCTTTACTCAAGTGAGTTACTTCTTCCATGAGGCGGCGCGGGTGGAACACCTTGAGCACATCGCCTACTACGAGGAGCGTCTGCGCGGACTCGGAGCCGCCGGACGGTCCTGAACTTGTGGCAAGCTATGGGCTGCTAAACCACCGAATCCGGCAGAAATACCATGGATACACCACTGGAAGCCCTTGAGTCTCAAGTTCTCCGCCTCTCCGCTGCCGACAGAGCCCGCTTGCTTGATCGTGTTGTGGCAAGTCTGGATGCCGATGCGGCCCGCGACAAGGCATGGGATGCAGTCGCCGCGAACCGGGAAGAGCTAGCACAGAACGACCCTACCCTTATGGTTTCTACGGATAGCGTCCTGGAACAACTCCGCGCCGAATTGAAGTGAAGCGATCGATCCATCGCTTCGCTGCCGACGATCTCGCGGACGCGGCCCGGTTCTACAGAAGGGAGGCCGGCGTCGCCGTGGCGAGGCGCTTTTTGAACGAACACGAACGAGTCGTGAGGCTCCTGGCGCATTAACCAGGCATCGGCACGCCCGCCGGGGAAGGCCGTCAGTCTCTGCCTCTCGTCGACGTTCCTTGAAACATCGTCTATCGCGCGGAAGTGCAGGAGATGCGCATTTTGGTTGTACGTCATCAGAGCCGCGATCCTGAGCATGGTGAATCGCGTCGTTGAGCGACCAGCGCCATCCAACCCTCCGCCCGAGCGAACCGCTACCGGCAAAGCGCTTGCCTATGTCAAGAAGGCCCAGAATAGCGGCTGCTCAAGGTACAAGAACGACCCAATCCGGTCGCACGAATCAATGGGAAGCAGCCGTTCGGCCTGCCTGACCAACCGTTCGAAATCAGCCGATAGCTGATGACAGTGTCATTTAAAAGTTCGCGGTTAAGCTCGCCAGTTAAGGAAGTGTCGGATATTTTTACACTTGCCGGCAGGGGTATCGTCAACGGCAGCTTCATCATCGACACCGGCCTGACGGCTCACACGCTGTCATTGGACCGGTTACGACCCAAACCGGTCACACCTTTGCTGGCGGTTGCGAAGGCAGGCGGTCGCCCGAGAACGAGCGCTACGGGCCACAGAGAACGGTCAGGTGTGTCGGAAATTTTTACACCAGGAAGTACTAAGGCTAGCGTAGACGAGCCTAGACACGCCTCGCTCGAACTAGACTCGGATAGCTCTCCAAGGCATTCGCTTGTCGGCCAGCCAAGGGGCGTCGGTCTCGGAAGAGCGACGTCCGCCTGCTGTATGCCACCACCGTCTAGCGGGGCGTTCGAATTGGGTAGCGTAAACCCCAGCGCGGCAAGAGACCTCGGGATTTGTCCGGAACAGTCGGAATTTTTTACACACGCGGCATCGGAGTCGGCGCGAGCTCACCTTAACTATTTGTTTTGTAATAGAAAATATGTTATGGCACCGATTCTGCTCGAAAGGTAAGGCACCATCTTTTCGATGATTTCCAACTGATACTGGGGAGAGCAAACATGAAAATGCTTCGCGCAGCTTTGGCGTCGATGGCCTTGATGAGTTCCTTCGTCGCGCATGCCTCGTTGGTCGGCGGCACCGCCTTGTGCAATGGGCATAGCCTGTTGCGTTGCGCACTCCCGGGCGGGTTGTTCTCGAACTTCCCTTACGCTGCGACCAACGTCGTCAGCGCGGCCTCCCACGAGTTCGACATCTTGAACACCAATAACCTGCTCATCTTTACAGTCGATATCGGCGTAAACACCATCACGATTCGGAACGCGTCAGCATTCACTCCAGACTTGTCCGGGTTTCCTTCAATCACGATAGATGATCTGGATTGGCCCGGTTTTCCAGCCGGCATGATCACGGGGATCGCCCTTGCGACGTCAGGCGTCGCGACGAGCGTGCAACCGAGCACGGACGGTTCTTCGCTGACGCTCTCCGACATCGGTTTCGGCGATGACTTCGTGACGATCGACATGAAGCATACGAGTTGGGCGTTGGATTCGAGTGCCACGATCACATTGACGACGGCCAACACGCCCGAACCGGGTGCTCTCGCGCTCGTTGCGCTCGGCTTAGCAGGAATCGGGTTCAGCAGGCGCAAGCGCGGATAGACGCGATAATCGGGGCCGTGCCGCAACCCCGACTCCCCATCCGCGAATACGCAATTCAGCAGGGCATCAATGCCTTGCGCGAAGGCGTGCCTGTGCGCGTAACGGCCCTCCGGTTGGGCATCAGGCCCCGCACCCTGCATTCATGGCTGGAGCGCCACCCAGAGGCGTATAAGGCCCGGCTGCACGCCATTGCGAACATGCGATTAGCGTGCGATGAAACCGGGAGACGAAACGCTTTCTGGCAGGAAATGCGCCTGCGGCGGTCGGTTCATAATTCTCGCGCTATTCGGGGCGGCGGATGGAACCCGGCGCATTCATCCTTGAAGTGAGCCGCCGCGCTGGTGAGCCGCTGAATGCCAGCGACCCGTTGCAAATCGCTCAGTCAATACTCTGGGGCGATGACCAAACCGCCGAAGTGCAAATGCTGCGACGAGCCGTCGAAGCCATCGGCCTCAACTGGGGCGAGTTTTCCGAGGCTGACGTATTCATGCTGAGACTCGACATGCTGAAGCTCATTTCCGCGCTGTGCGAGGCCAAGCTTCTCGAACTGTTACCGCGATTTGCTACCAGGTGCAAATCGAAAATTGTTCTCTCCGAATCTCCTCGAAGCACATCGCAATTCCCGGTCGTCAACCTAGTGTCGCCATATTTCGGCGGATTTCGACAACCGTTCACACCAGCAACTGGTTCAGCCGCTGCTGGTCAGAGACGGTCAGTTTGTCGCGATTGCCCAGCAGCAGATACAGACTGCCCTTGATGACCTGCTGCCCGCTCA
>JAYTDE010000460.1:0-5129 GCA_043736195.1 Burkholderiales bacterium
TCGATCAAGCCCTTGCGCATGCTGGCGAAAACGGCGTTGATGTTGTCGAGCCGGTCTTCGGTAAAGACGGTATGCACCCGGCCTTCGCCGGCAAACGCCAGTGCCTCCTGCAAATCCTTGCGGGTGCCGACTATCGAGCCGCGCACGGTCTTGGCGTTGAGCACCACGTCGAAAATCGGCAACGCGAAATCGCCCGGCGGCAGGCCCACCAGCGACATCGTGCCGCGCTTGTGCAGCATGCCGAGCGCTTGTGAAAAAGCGCTGCGGGAAACCGCTGTCACCAGCACGCCGTGCGCGCCGCGAATGGCGGTTTGCACTTCCTTGACCGGATCCTGCCGTCCGGCATGAATCACCATGTCGGCCCCCACTTTGGTGGCCAGGCGCAACTTGGCGTCGTCGATGTCCACCGCGATAACGTGAAAGCCCATCGCCTTGGCGTATTGCACCGCCAGATGCCCGAGCCCGCCAATGCCCGAAATGGCCACCCAGTCGCCGGCTTTGCAATCGAGCATTTTCAAGCCCTTGTAGACCGTGACACCGGCACACAGCACCGGCGCGATTTCGGCGAAGCCCACATTGGCCGGCAGTTGCCCGATGTATCCCGGATCGGCCAGCACGTATTCGGCATAGCCGCCGTTGACGGTATAGCCGGTCATTTGCTGGGCGTCGCACAGGGTCTCCCAGCCGGTGATGCAATGCTCGCAGTGGCCGCAGGCGGTGTGCAGCCAGGGCACGCCCACGCGGTCGCCTTCCTTGATGCCCTTGACGCCGGTACCGAGCGCGGCCACGTAGCCCACACCTTCGTGGCCGGGGATGAACGGCAGGGTCGGCTTGACCGGCCAGTCACCATCGGCCGCGTGCAGATCGGTATGGCAGACCCCGGAGGCCACCACCTTGACCAACACCTGGCCTGGCGGTGTGTCGGGTATGTCAACGTCTTCGAGCACCAGCGGCTCACCGAAGGTATGCACCACAGCGGCTTTCATTTTGGGCATGGCAGGCTCCTGTGAGTTTGAATTGCACTTGGCGATGCGGCGCCGACGCTGTGCTTACGACGCGGCACCGCGATGCGCTCAAGTATGGCCATGGCTTCGGGGGTGCGGGTTGACACAGATCAACAGCGGGCGCCGCTTCACTGGCGCTTGGCGCGAGCCTTGGTGCGGTTCGGCAAGGCGTGCCTGCCACGCGTTGCAGCCGGATATCGGCAACGATGCAGCCTCACCGGCCACACGTCAGTTCGCAAAGCGGTAGAAATCGCGATTCAGGAAGGCCACCAGGTCTTCTGCTTCCAGCCTGGTGAACTTCGGGTTGTAGCGGTCGTTCCAGCGCGCCACTTCCTTCTTCAGTGCCGAAAGCGACTTGATCTTGGCGCGCCCCGGCAGGTACAACTCGGTGCCGTGGCAGCCGAGGCAAGCCGCATGCAATACGGCACCGCGCGCGGCACCGCGCGCGGCGTCGCCGGCGGCGAAAGCGCTGAAGGCAAAGAGCGCGCACGACAGCGCAATGGCCCGCCCGATCCGCTTTGCCCTTATGGTTTGTTGCCGCCAGACTGTGTGCCTCCCGCGGGCTCGCGTAGCTGCAAGCCACGCACGCGGGCGCGTTCCCGCACCTCACGGGTATGGTCGCTGCGGACTTTTTCTTCTTCCGCCTGAGTTCCGGCGGCGCGAATGCGCTGTCGATAGCGCTCGCGTTCTTGCGAGGTCATCAACTCCGATCCGGGAATGATTTCGCGTGGGGCTGTTGCGGCAGCCTGTTCGGCTGCGTGCACGCCCACGACCGCTGCAGCCAGCGCCACCATCACACAGCGGAGCATGGATCGCCTTCGCATGGACACCTCTGCCGCGGACTTGGCCGATTGAACATGCGAACAATTGTCCTGTGCGGTGCAACCATGGGGTTGCCCCAGATCAACCCAGGCGTCGGCCCGCCAGGCGTTCGGCGGCTTCGATGAACGCCCGAAAGTTGGTGTACGACCCGGTCTGCTTCTTGCGCGCCCCGATCACATCTTCCCAAGTGCCGTCGGGCGCCGCGACCTGGAGCATCCCAAATCCTTCCTTGATGTCCCAGCGCAATCGGTAACGGATATTCGTAGTTCCGACGAACGTGGCGCATGCGTGCGCGGCATATCCGCCGTCCAGCCGGTCTTCGACCAACGTACCGCCGCAATCCCGCACCAGCTCGCGCAGCAGCGTGTAAGACCGCAACCAGTTGTGCCGGCCGGCTTGACACGTGCCAAGGCAGGCGCATTGTTCCGCGGGTTGCAGCGTGTGCGCCGAAAATGGAGGGCCATGTGAAGCGTGGGTGAATGAAGCTTCGGTCGCGCGAGATTTCGCAAGCGATTCCGCAGATGGCGGACAAAGATGGGCGCTCGACTGGCCGCGCCGTGCCGAGAAGCGATGGCGCACCGCGCCGGCGCCGTCAAACTTGCCAACTTTCATCGCCATGACTTGTCTCCTCGATGCGCATTTCATCGCGCGCCCGGCACCGGCCAAGCCACCGGCTCGAGCACCTTCCGCGCATTCTTGGCCGACTCCGCCCTTAGTATGGTGCTGCCATCGATCGCGAATGGTCTGGCCATGTCCACATGTGGGTCCATGCTAAGTTGTTCGCGTCGGCGGGCCTTGACGTGGATCAAACGGGGCACCGTTTGATTCGCCGGAGCGACATCGCGGCGTCGAAGAAACGGGTTGGCGTTACGGCGTTCCCGACTATTCGGGGAACGCGCCCCGTTGTTCAGGTGCGGCTGCAACGTGTGCTTACAAATGCGCAGTGGATTTTCGTCCAGCCTGCCCATAGATGAGTCGCGGGGTTTGGGCGCCGGCTGTCAACGTGAGGAAGCGAACTGGCGTCGAAAGACCTGTTATTCCATTCACCTTAAAGGAACGTCAAATGAAACGCACACTGAAAATGGCCGCCGGGTTCGCAGGCATGATCGCCGCCGTTGCCGGCTTTTCCGCATACGCACATCAGGACGGGCGCGGCGCCCATTCCGCCCCCTGCATGCATGATGGCGGCCAGGCCAGCGCCGCTCACAAGGGGCAGGGCATGAAGCATGGCGGCGGCACGGCGCAGATGCAGGAGCGCATGGGCCGCAATCACGGCCGCATGGCGGAAATGCACTCGCGCATGCATGGCGATGCGCTCGCCCCGGAGAAAAAGGAGGACGAGCACAAACATTGAAAACGCCCTGACGCACGATGCGCCAGGCCTCGGACGCATCGTTCAACCGCCGCCGTCGCCCGTTGGCGACCGATGCCAGGCCGGACAGGCCTGGACCGGCGTTATCTGGCTCAGGCGTCCTTGCTGCGCGGGAACAGGGGGCCGACGCCGATCGGCGGCGGCGCCAGGTTGACGATGCGTGAGAACAGCGTGCGGAATTCCGCCGCATCCGGGCCGCTTTGCGGATCGCGGTTTTCGGCGAAAGCCGCGCCGATCTCCGCCCAGTCAGCCACGCTCAGCCACTGCTCGGCCAGCGCGAATACCTGCTTCTCTTCCTTGCGCATGTGACTGAAATAGGTGTCGACATAGGCATCGGCGGCGTCGCCGAAAGTCGCGAAGGGCGCGCCATGCTCATAGGCCAGGAGCTTTCTTTCCAGGTTGCGAATCGCCTGGTCGCCGGCTTCATGTTCGTGCCGCAAATCGTCGAGCAGGGCGTCGGCCGCGGTGGTGCGCAGGCGCAGCAGGCGGAACAGAAACTGTTCCTCCTTGGGATGATGCAGCCGCTCCGGGTAGGCATCGATGTAGTAGACCATGGCGCGGAACAGCTCGAAATCCGCTGGCGCTTGACCGCTGCGGATCCCCTGCACCAGGAATTTCAATCCATGCAGCACCGCAGCCAGCGTGCGATGCTCCTCGCGAATGATATCCAGCGCCTTCGCCGCGGCGATCGCGCCGGCGCCGACAGACCCCGCTGCTCCCTCCGTGCCCATGGCCGCTTGAGCCTTGCTTAGCGCACCACCAGCACCGGCACCTTGGAGTGGGTCAGCACCTTCTGCGTCTCGCTGCCCAGCAGAAAGCCGGAAAGGCCGCGCCGTCCATGCGAGGCCATGACGATCAGGTCGCACTTTTTCTTGGCCGCCGCACTGACAATGGCGTTATAGGGCAGGTCGCCCACCGCATGCATGGTATCGATGGTCAGGCCGGAGGCGGCCAGCTTGCCGGCGGCCTTCGCCAGAACCTCTTCGGCGACTCTGACCGCTTCCTTGCGATACTGGCCTGACGTGATCTGCGCGGCCAGGATCGCGCTTTCGGCATACACCGGCGCCGGGAAATCGGCCACGCAGTGGAACAGGGTGAGCTTGGCGCCGACCGCACGCGCCAAGCCCGCGGCTTCCTTGGCGGCCTTGTCGGACAATTTCGAGCCATCGATCGGAACCAGGATGTTCTTGTACATGTTTGTTCTCCTTGGGTGGGTGTTGCGGGTGCGGAACTCCGGGCCGCTCGCGCCATGGGCTTGCCGGGCCATGATCTTATCCTAGTGCGTCGGCGCTGGTCGACGTTGATGTGGATCAATTCGGCAGCGGCAATCGGCCGCACACTGGCGCCTTCGGTTGCAAGCGGGCGAGGTGCGGATGCGTACTTTGAGTGCGAAGATCATCGCCATCCAGGTACTGTTTCTGGTGGTCGCGCTGATGTCGATCGGCCTGACCCTCCTGGTGTCGTGGCAACTCGAGGGTGGCGCGGCCGCGATCAACGATGCCGGCAGCCTGCGCATGCGCGCCTACCGGCTGGCTTTTGTGCTGTCCGACAGTCGCGACGCTCTGTCGGCGGCGGCGCGGCGCGACCTGGCGGCGGACCTGCAGGAATTCGACGCTGTGCTTGCCAATCTCAAACGCGGTGACCCGGCGCGCCCGCTGCTGCTGCCGGCCAACCCGCAGGTCGCCGGCCTGTTCGCCGGCATCGAGGCGCGTTGGACGGTGCTGCGGGCGGTGGCGCAACGCGCCGTCGACGGCCTGGCTGCCGCGCTCGCGCGCGAAGATGTCGCCGCCTTCGTTGCAGCCACCAACGTGCTGGTGTTCCGCATCGAGGACGATCTGGCACGCAGCACCAATCTGTTGACCATGTTCCAGCTGGGATTGGTGGGCCTGGCGATCGCCGGTGCGATCGCGCTGGTGTACCTGGCGTTCCTG
>JAYTDE010000461.1:0-2260 GCA_043736195.1 Burkholderiales bacterium
CCCCTGATCTTGCGCTCACCCATCGGGTGCCCCCTTCGATCACGCCACAACCCGCGCCAACTCTACCGATCCGGCTCTTCGGTCAGGAGCAACTGAGGACAGTAGGTTTATGCAGTTATTAGGTAGTTTATAGATTGCTTGTAAATCTAATAAACTCACACTAAACTGCCTTCCATGGATCCTGTCCTCAACCCATTTGCGCCGGGTGCTGGCACCCGACCACCCGAACTTGCCGGCCGCGACGAAGTGCGTGAGGCTGTGCGCGTTGCGATTGAGCGTGTACGACGCGGCTTGCCGACCAAGAGCGTCCTGATGGTTGGCCTGCGCGGCGTTGGCAAGACGGTGCTGCTCGATCGCATGCGCGACGATGCCGAAGGCGCAGGCATCCACACGGTGCGCATCGAGGCGCCGGAGGGACGATCGCTGCCTGCACTGCTGGCACCGCAATTGCGGCAAGCACTGTTGCGCCTGAGCCGCAATGCAAAGGCCAAGGAGGGAGCTACGCGGGCATTGCGAGCGCTCGCGGGCTTTGCCAAATCGCTCAAGCTCAAGTACGCCGACATCGAAGTCGGATTCGATTTCGAGCCCGAGCCCGGGCTGGCTGACAACGGCGACTTGGAGCACGACCTGCAAGCGCTGCTGGAGGCGGTGGGAATGGCCGCGCAGAAGGCCGCAACGGCGCTGGTCCTCTTCATCGACGAGCTGCAGTACGTCAAGGAAGCGGAGCTGGCGGCGCTGATCACGGCGATGCACCGCTGCGCGCAACGGCGCGTGCCGGTGATGCTCGTCGGTGCCGGCCTGCCGCAGCTTCGCGGCCGCATGGGCAACGCCAAGTCGTATGCCGAACGACTGTTCGACTTTCCCGACATCGGTCCGCTGCCCGCGTCGGCGGCGCGCATTGCGATCACCAAACCGGTCACGGACCAAGGCGTCCAGATCGCAGACCAGGCCGTCGACAAGATCATCGCGCAGGCCAAGGGCTACCCGTACTTCCTGCAGGAATGGGGCAAGCACGCATGGGACGCGGCTCAGGCTTCGCCGATCCGCACCGCCGACGTGACGAAGGCCACCGCTGCCGCGATCGCGGCGCTGGACGAGAGTTTCTTTCGCGTTCGCTTCGACCGCCTGACGCCGGCCGAAAAGAAGTACCTGCGCGCGATGGCCGAACTCGGCCCCGGCCCGCATCGCTCCGGCAGCATCGCCGAGTGCCTGAAGCGCGAAGTCACCTCGCTCGGCCCGACGCGAAATCAGCTCATCGCCAAGGGCATGATCTGGAGCCCGAACCACGGCGACACCGCGTTCACCGTGCCGCTGTTCGACGAGTTCATGCGCCGGATCATGCCGGGCGATGAGTGGCGCTAGCCGCTGAATCACTCACATCGGTGCCGAGGGGCGTGCCAGAACAGGTACTTGAGATCCTGAATCCAACTTGCCCGATGCTATGAAACCGCTTCCTCGATCCATTCCCGATGCAACCAAGGTCTGGCGCTATTTGCCGCTTGGCAGGTTGCTCACTGCGATCAAGACGCGGCAGTTGCCGCTGACGATTCTCGCGTCGTACTCGAAAGACGACCCCTACGAAACGTCGGTTCCCGATGTGGTTGTTCAGAGCGACTGCCAGATCATCAATCAAGACATCGCGAGTCATTTCGACGACCTTGCAGTATGGCCATTTCAGTACGTCAACAACGATCACGAGCGATATTCGAAATTGAAGGCACGAAGGCGCGCGCTCTTGCGGTCCGCCCACGCGTCATGTTGGCGTTGGGGCGAGGATGAATCGGAAGCGATGTGGCGCATCTACGACCCCTGCGGCAGCAAAGTTGCGATCCGCTCCACGTTCGAGAAGCTGCAGGCCTCGATCAGTGATGCCTCCACAGTTGTTTCGGAGGTCGCGTACATCGACTACAAGGCGGGCAATTTTTTGCGCCATGAGCGCGAGTACGATCCCGCGCTGCACAAGCGCAAGGCCTTTTCGCACGAGCAGGAAGTTCGCGTATTGCGCTTTAGCGAAGATGACTTCAAGCGTGCAGGCGCCGACGAGGCGCACCGCGCACCGGACCATGTCTACATCGACTGGGATCCCGAAATGGTCGTGGACCGAATCGTGCTGAATCCACGCTGTGCAGACTGGTCACTCGAGATGGTCACTGGCGCAATAGAAAAGCTGTCTGCCACGCTTGCCAAGGCGGTTCGTTCGTCAGATCTTGCCGAGCCGCCAGGGTGGTGAGGCGAGCGTCTGGCGCCCCGCGCATTGCAG
>JAYTDE010000462.1:0-4191 GCA_043736195.1 Burkholderiales bacterium
CTCGAGGTGGCGACAAGCGGTGATATCGAGGCCCTGGCCGATCACATCACGCTGGAGGAGCAGGCGATCGCCGGCGGCAGCGCGCAATCGCGCAATCACCTGCTGGGCGACTTTCACGAAGTCATCGCGCGGACGGCGGGAAACGGGGTCTTGACCGAAATCCTTTCCGAGCTGGTGGCACGAACCTCGCTTATCACCCTGTTTTATCAAAACACGCGCGGCGCCGCTGATTCACTCGACGAACACCGGCAATTGCTCGAAGCCATCAGAAAGCGCGATGCTGAAGGAGCGGTGCGCTTGATGCATCAGCACCTGAGCAATGTCGAACGTGGCCTGGTGCTGCGCGAGGAAACCCCGGCAGGCGCCGACCTGCGCTCTGCTCTGGCCTGACCAAATGCAAACCGACATCGCACAGATCAACGCGTGGACGCAGGCGCAATTCGTGCAGCGCCTGGGCGGTATTTTCGAACACTCGCCGTGGGTGGCCGAGGCCGCCTTCGAGTCACGCCCGTTCACAGATGTCGCCGGCCTGCACGCGGCTATGGTTGCCGCGGTACGCGCCGCACCCCATGCGCGCCAGCTGGCATTCCTGCGCGCGCATCCGGAATTGGCCGGCAAGGCGATGGTAGATCAATCGCTGACCGCGGAGTCGGCCAACGAGCAGACACGTTCGGGCCTGACCCAATGCACGCCTGCGGAATTCGCGCGCCTGCAGGAGCTCAACACCGCATATAAGCGCAAGTTCGGCTGGCCTTTCATCCTGGCGGTGCTGCAGCTTGATCGCCCGACGATAATTCGGACTTTCGCGGCGCGGCTGGAGAAGTCCGCCGCAGAGGAATTTGAAGATTGCCTGGTCAATATCGAGAAAATCACGCGCATGCGCCTGGACTTGATGATTGGACCAAGATGAGCTCGTCGCGATTTTCAAGAATCAAGATAAATGGTTTTCGCCGTCTAAAGGACGCGGAATTGCCACTTGGACCGCTAAACGTTTTGGTCGGGCCCAATGGCGCTGGCAAGTCCACTTTCCTCGATTCGATCCGCTTACTCGCCGCATCCGCGAACGGGAACCTGTTCGATTACTTGTCGGCCAGGCGTGGAATAAACGAACAAATCACGTCTGACGCCGAGGTTCGCGAGATCCGTTTCGAAGTAAGCCTGGATAGAGGAAGCAATCCTGTCCCAATGTATTACTCGTTGACTCTGGAACCATCAGGAATCGCCTATCGCGTTTCCGACGAGCGACTAGCCGAATACCGCACGGATGGAACCCGTCCGTTCCTGCACATCACATCACAAAACGGACAAATCAAGTACTTCAATCCAGAGACCAAGCATTTGGAGCCCCCTTCCTGGGAACATAATCATTCTGAAACGTCCTTGTATCAGGTCTTGAAAACGTTTCCCGACGCCGAGGCGTTCAAGAAGAAACTTGCCTCTGTTGATCTATTCCACCACCTGGATACCGCGCCTCAGGCACCCGTGCGCCTGCCACAAGCGATGCAGCCAGCCCCCCTTCCGGGCATCAATGGTGAATACTTGGTCAGTTGTCTATACGCTTTGCGCGAGCAGCATGCGGATCGATTTGAAACCTTGGAAGACACCCTCAAGACCGGATTCCCGGGTTTCAAAAAGCTGGGGTTTCCCCCGGTGGCAGCCGGCACCATCGCGATGACGTGGCACGAAAAGCATTTGCGCGATCCAATCTATACGCACCAGTTGTCAGAAGGCACGCTCAGGTTTATCTGGCTCGCAGCGATTCTTCAAAGCCGGCAACTGCCGGCGATCACGCTGATCGACGAGCCTGAAATCAGTCTCCACCCGCAATTGCTCGGCTTGCTTGTCGATCTGATGCGCGACGCATCGAGTCGTACCCAACTAATAGTCGCCACTCACTCGGAGCGCCTGATCAGATTTCTACAGCCGCCGGAGGTCGTTGTGTGCGGAATCGGCGCCGATGGCTTCACAAAACTCAAATCGGCGGCATCTCTCGATCTTGAGGGGTGGATGCAAGACTTCGCGTTAGACGAGTTGTGGCGCATGGGAAAGTTCGAAGACCAGGAATGAAAATCGTTCTGCTCGTCGAAGGCCGTACCGAAAAAGCCTTCCTGCCAATCCTTCGAACCTACATTCATGGCCGCCTGCCTGCGGGCAACGATCGCCCGCGTCTTTCTGTCAACAGTTACGACGGACGCATTCCCAAACAGGAGAGGCTCAGAAAGATCGTGGAGAACGAGGTGCGCTCGGGAGCGGACGCAGTGATAGCGCTTACCGACGTGTACACAGGGTCAAATGATTTCAAGAACGCCGACGATGCCCGAGAAAAAATGATCGCTTGGTGCAACCAGCACCCTAACTTTTTCCCTCACGCCGCGCTGCACGATTTCGAGGCCTGGTTGATGCCCTATTGGGACCAGATCCAAACACTTTCCGGAAGCAACCGGGCTGCGCCCGCGATATCACCGGAAAACGTTAACCACAATAGACCCCCCGCTCATCTCTTGGCGGAAGTCTTCCTTCACGGATCGAAGGGGCGCGCATATTCGAAGCCTCGCGATGCTGCCCGCATTCTCGACAACCAGGACCTGACTATCGCCGCCAATGCTTGCGTGGAACTCAAGAGCTTCTTGAATCGAATCCTGGCGCTCTGTGGCGGCACACTGATACCGTGAAATTCGGCCCCGATCTGATGGCGCAAGCCGACGCGCTGGCGTGTTTCACCGAAGATGCGCCACGCATCACCCGCACTTACCTTTCGCGAGAGCACAAGGCCGCAGGTGATTACCTGATCGGCCTGATGCGGGGCGCCGGCATGCAGGCCGGCTTTGACGCCCTGGGCAATATCGTCGGCCGCTATGCCGCGGTTGATCCCGCGGCACCGATCTTGATGACCGGTTCGCACCAGGACAGCGTGCGCAATGCGGGCAAGTATGACGGCCTGTTTGGCATTCTGAGCGCGATTGCCTGCGTCAAGGATTTGCATCAACGCGGCAAGCGCCTGCCCTTCACGCTGGAGGTAATCGGCTTTGGCGACGAGGAAGGCGTGCGCTTCGCCGCCACTCTGATCGGCAGCAAAGCCATGGCCGGTGCATTCGATCCGGCATGGCTGACCAAGACAGATTCGAATGGCATCAGCATGGCGCAGGCGCTGCGCGATTTCGGCGCTGACCCGGATGATTTGGGGAGCCTGGATCGACGCGTCTCGAATGTACTTGCCTTTGTCGAATCGCATATCGAGCAGGGCCCGGTATTGTTAAACGATGCCCTGTGCCTGGGTGTGGTGACGGCGATCGCCGGCGCCACCCGCTTGAAGGTGAACGTGACGGGCTTGGCCGGCCATGCCGGCACCGTGCCCATGGGGCAACGCCAGGACGCGCTGGCGGCGGCCGCAGAAATGCTGCTCGCCGTTGAGCACTATTGCGAGGCGCATCGAGACTGCGGCGGGCTGGTTGGTACAGTAGGCATTCTCGAAACGCGACCGGGCGCCGCCAACGTGATCCCGCAGGACGTGAGCTTCACTGTGGATGTACGTTCGGGTGACGATGCCGCGCGGCGTGCGGCGGTGGCCGCCTTCGAGAACGAATTTGCCGCCATCGCAACGCGACGCCGCGTCCGGGTCGAAGCCACACCGTTTTACGCAGCCGATGCAGCGCCCTGCCATCCGGGTCTGCAGGCGCAACTGGCGCGCGCGATCGCCGCACAGGGCTGCGTGGTGCGCCACCTGCCCTCCGGGGCCGGACATGATGCGATGGTGTTCCCGCCGGTATGCCCGACGGCGATGCTGTTCGTGCGCTGCGGCAACAACGGCATCAGCCACCATCCGGATGAAACCATGAGCGCGGAAGACGCCGACGTGGCAACCCGCGCCCTGCTGCATTTCTTCGAACACTTCGAGCCGGTCACCGACTGATCGGCCCGGCAGACACGGGAGAACGCATGAGTGGCGCAGTCGGCGGTGTATCGATCCATGTAGTCGACGTTTCACGCGGCGTGATCGCCGGCGGCATGCGGGTGGAGGTGTTTGCCTGCGGCCCGACGCGAACGCCGGTGTGCAGTGGCAGCATCAACGCCAAGGGTGTACTGGACCACCCCGCCCTGATGAGTGACGCGATGCAGGCCGGCATCTACGAGGCGGTTTTTCATGTGGCGGACTGGTATCGCGCAGCCGGCGTGGCACTGCCCACCAACCCA